>CANQXY010000011.1 GCA_947627935.1 uncultured Clostridia bacterium
ATGGTGTTTTTATTCTAATCCAATTTCCTTTTTCTTTGCATAATACTGTTATTTTTTCTGTACATTCTACTTTTTCTCTATTTTTAGATGAACCTTTTGTCTCTGATTTTAATTGTATATTTTTTAATGTATATGCTGTATAAGGTTTTTCTGTAGATATATTTTTTATTGATGTATATCCTATTTTTCCTGATGGTGTTTTTATTCTAATCCAATTTCCTTTTTCTTTGCATAATACTGTTATTTTTTCTGTACATTCTACTTTTTCTTTATTTTTAGATGAACCTTTTGTCTCTGATTTTAATTGTATATCTTTTAATGTATATGCTGTATAAGGTTTTTCTGTTGTTATATTTGCTATTGATGTATATCCTATTTTTCCTGATGGTGTTTTTATTCTAATCCAATTTCCTTTTTCTTTGCATAATACTGTTATTTTTTTTGTGCATTCTACCTTTTCTATATTTTTAGATGAACCTTTTGTTTCTGATTTTAATTGTATGTTTTTTAATATATATGCTGTATATGGTTTTTCTGTTGTTATATTTGCTATTGATGTATATCCTATTTTTCCTGATGATGTTTTTATTCTAATCCAATTTCCTTTTTCTTTGCATAATACTGTTATTTTTTTTGTGCATTCTACTTTTTCTATATTTTTAGATGAACCTTTTGTTTCTGATTTTAATTGTATATCTTTTAATGTATATGCTGTATAAGGTTTTTCTGTTGTTATATTTGCTATTGATGTATATCCTATTTTTCCTGATGGTGTTTCTATTTTAATCCAATTTCCTTTTTCTTTGCATAATACTGTTATTTTTTTTGCACATTCTACCTTTTCTACATTTTTAGATGAACCTTTTGTTTTTGATTTTAATTGTATATCTTTTAATGTGTATGCTGTATAAGGTTTTTCTGTTGTTACTATATTATTTTCTACTGCATATGTATTTAACATTGTTACATTTAAAAACATGCCTGCAATTAACAATATAAATAACACTAAAGTTATCATTTTCTTTGATTTCATTACATACATCTCCTATAATTTATTTTACTATGATATTATATATATAATTAAATTATATTTCAATATTTTTCTAAAAAATTATCTATTTTAATTGTTTATATCACAAAAAAAGCAATATAAATATTGCTTTTTTGTTTTTTATGCTGTTTTTAATTCAAGTCTTAATTTATCTGCAATCATTGCAATAAATTCTGAATTTGTTGGCTTTCCTTTAGCCGCTGAAATAGTATATCCAAAGATATTTTCTACTACTTCTGTTTGACCTCTTCCCCAAGCAACTTCTATTGCATGTCTAATTGCTCTTTCTACCCTTGATGGTGTTGTAGAATATTTTTGTGCTATTTGTGGATATAAACTTTTTGTTATTTGGTTTATAACTTCTATATCTTTTACAACCATCATTATAGCTTCTCTTAAATATTGATAGCCTTTAATATGTGCTGGTACTCCAACTTCATGAATTATGTTTGTAACTAATGCTTCTAAATTTTCTTCATCTTTTTCGTTTTGAACTGATATGTATTGTTGTTTAATTTCTCTTGATATAAAATTAGTATTTTGTAAAGGTTTAAAGTTTTTTAATTCTCTTATCCTTTTTATTAATAATTCAATATCCACTGGTTTTACTATATAATATTCTGCACCTAATGATATTGCTTTTTGTGTTATTTTGTCTTGACCAACAGCTGATAGCATAATGCAAATAGGTTTTTTATCTATATTCATTAAATTAACTTTTTCTAATACTCCTATTCCATCTAAATGTGGCATTATAACATCTAATATTACTACATCTGGTGTTGTATTTGATATAATATCTACTGCTTCTAACCCATCTTTAGCCATTCCTATAACTTCCATATCATCTTGTTTTTCCAAATATGTTGCAAGTGTTTTTGCAAATTCTTGATTGTCATCTGCAATTAATACTGTAACTTTCTCTTTCACAATCTCTTCCTCCTAAAATATAATTTGTTGTAATTTAATTACAGGGCAAATTATATTTTATTTTTCAAAAATTTGCAATCATTTTATGGAAATTTTTTCCAATTTTTTATGAAAATATTATTTTTCTACACTTTTATTAATAAATTTTTCAGATAAAACTTTTATATTATCCAAATTTATATTTTTTTTATTAATATCTTCCATTAATTTTTCATAAATTATATTTTCTAATTCTATTTTACATTTGATAACATTATAATAATCTATATTAGTTATACTAATATTGTTATTTTTACAATAATATTTAAAATTTTCTAAATTATTATATTCTAATTCTACTTCTAATTCTATTCCTTTTGTTTTTAACATCTTTTCAGCCACATTTATTGCATTAATAGTTGCATCAGAATATGCTCTAACTAATCCACCTGTACCTAGAAGTATACCTCCAAAATATCTTGTTACAATAACTAATGTATTACATAGATTATTTTTTTGTAATATATTTAACATAGGTGATCCAGCAGTTCCAGATGGTTCTCCATCATCACTTGATTTTTCTATAATAGTATCCATATCTAAAACTCTATATGCAAAACAATTATGTCTTGCGTCATAATATTTTTTCTTTATTTTCTTTATTAATTCATCTGCTTCTTTTTGACTCTCTATGTAAAACAAATTTGCTATAAATTTTGACTTTTTTTCAGTAATCTGTTCTGAAACATTATTTTTAATTGTTAAGAATTCTTGCATAATAAAACCTTTCTTTTATTCATTTTTACCAGCAGTAAATCCAGTACTATATGCTATTTGTAAATTAAATCCACCTGTGTAACTATCTACATCTATTATTTCTCCTGCAAAAAACAATCCTTTAATTATTTTTGATTCCATTGTTTTAGGATTTATTTCTTTTATATTTATTCCTCCACTTGTAATTATAGCTTCTTCAATTGGCCTAAAATCTTTTATTATTACTTCAAAATTTTTAAGTAAATGTACTAAATTCTTTCTTTCTTCTTTTGTTATTTCATTTATTTTTTTATTAACATCTATCTTACTTTTTTCTATTACAACACTTATAAGTTTTTGTGGTAATAATTTATCTAAACTATTTTTAAATTTCTTGTTTTTAGTTTCATCAAAATCTCTTAATATTCTTTTTTCTAATTTTTCTTCTGATAGTGCAGGCTTTAAATCTATACTTACTAATATTTTTTTATTTTTAAGTAATTGTTCTATATTTTTGTACCTTACTAAATGAGATGAACTACTTAATATTATTGGTCCAGATATACCAAAATGTGTAAATAACATCTCACCAAAATCATTATATATTAGTTTATTTTTATCTATATCTTTTACATTAATTTCTACATTTTTTAAACTTAAGCCTTGTAATTTCCTACAAATTTCTTTATCAAAAGCTTCTAATGGAACTAATGATGGTTTTATATCTGTTACAGTATGTCCTAATTTTTGTACTATTTTATATCCATCTCCAGTTGACCCTGTTAATGGATAACTTTTTCCTCCTGTTGCTAAAATTATTTTATCAGCATTAAAGTTTCCTTTATTTGTTTTTACTCCTGTTGCTATACCGTTTTTGGTTAATATTTCCTCTACTTTTGTATTTAATATAATTTCTACATTTAATTGTTTTAATCTACTTGTAAAACATTTTAATACATCTTGAGATTTATCAGTTTCAGGAAATATTCTATTTCCTCTTTCTTCTTTAACTTCTAATCCTTGTTCATGTAAAAAATTTATTATATCTTTATTTGTATAATTTTTATAACAACTATATAAAAACATACCATTACCTGGAGTATTTTTTATAAATTCATCCATATCTAAAGAAGAAGTTATATTACATCTTCCTTTTCCTGTTATTAATAATTTTCTTCCAAGTGATTGCATCTTTTCTATTAATATAACTTTATTTCCATTTTCTGCAGAAGATATTGCTGCCATCATACCAGCAGGTCCTCCACCTATTACTATTACTTTCATTTAATTCCTTTCTACTTTATATTGCTTTCTTCTATATTTGATATTGCTTTTAATATTCCTAATTTTCCATACTCATATGTAAGACCTCCTTGCATATATGCAATAAAAGGCTCTCTGATTGGTCCATCACAAGAAAGTTCTATTGTTGATCCTTGTGTAAATGTACCTGCTGCCATAATTACTTTATCATCATATCCCCCCATATCACTTGGCTCTGGTATTACATGTGAATCTATTGGTGAACCTTTTTGTATCCCTTGACAAAATTTTACCAATCTTTCTTCAGTACCTAATTTAATTGTTTGAACTATATCAGCTCTTTTTTCATCATATTTTGGATCTACATCATATCCTAAATCTTCTAAAATTTTACTAGCAAATATAGCTGTTTTTAAACTACTTGCAACAACACTTGGTGCAAAAAATAATCCCTTTAATAATAATGTATTCTGATTTAAAGATGGACCTATTTCTTTTCCTATTCCAGGTGATGTTAATCTTTCTGCACACAAATTTATTAAATCTTTTTTTCCTGCAATATATGCTCCACTTGTAGCAATTCCTGCTCCTAAATTTTTCATTAATGATCCAACTATTATGTCTGCTCCAACATCTGTTGGTTCTTTATCTTCTACAAATTCTCCATAACAATTATCAACCATTATAATTACATCTTTATTTACTTCTCTAATTGCTTTTATAACTTTTTCAATTTTTTCTATAGTCAAACTTTTTCTTGTTGAATAACCTCTTGATCTTTGTATTTCCACAAGTTTTACATCAGACTTTCTTAATCTTTCTTGTATTTTTGAAATATCAAAATCATTATTTATTAAATCAATTTCTTCATATTTTATACCAAAAGACTTCAAAGAACTCTTGCTATCTTCTTTACCTACACCTATAACAGTTTTAAGTGTATCATATGGACTACCACTTATACTTATCATTGTATCTTTTGGTCTAAGTAATCCAAATAAAGTTACTGCTAAAGCATGTGTTCCAGATATTAATTGAGTCCTAACTAAAGCATCTTCTACATTAAATATATCAGCATATATGTCTTCTATTTTATTTCTACCAGGTTCATCTATGCCATAACCTGTTGAACTATGTAGATGCATTTCTGCTAAGTTATTTTTCTGAAATGCATTTAATACCTTTAAAGAATTTTCTTCACAAATATTATCTATATTTTTGAAAATTTCTTCTAAATCTTTTTCTATCTTTCTAGACATCTCTAATAATTTTTCATTTATTTCAAATTTATTATTCATTTTTTTCCCCTTTAAATTAGTCATTTATTATTTTATCTATAGAACTTTCTCTCATTTGCCTTATTAAATTACAACTTTTATTTAATTTTTTCTGTTCTTCTTCACTTAAATCTAAATCTACAATCTCTCTTATTCCATTACTATTTATAATTGATGGTACACCAATATAAATATCATCTTGTCCATATTGATTATTTAAATAAGTTGATACTGTTAATATAGAATTTTCATTATCTAATATTGCTCTTACTATTCTATTTAATGACATTCCTATCGCATAATAAGTAGCTTTTTTCTTTTCTATTATTTCATATGCAGCATTTACTACTTCTTTGTGTATATTATCTAAATCTTCCATTGGATAGTTGTTATCTTTCATCACATCAGATATTTTTTTACATCCTACATATGCATGTTTCCATGGTACAAAAGAAGAATCTCCATGTTCACCTAAAATATATGCATGTATATTTTTAGATGAAATCTTTAAGTAATCTGCAATAAGATATCTCAATCTTGCTGTATCTAAAACTGTCCCTGTTCCAATTACTTGGTTTTTAGGAAGTCCTGATACTTTATAAACTACATATGTCATTAAATCAACTGGATTGCTTGCAACTACTATTATACCATTAAATCCACTTTCCATTATGTTTTTGGTTATTTGTTTTACTATTTTTGCATTTACTTCTGCAAGTTCAAGTCTTGTTTGCCCAGGTTTTTGTGCTGCACCTGCAGTTATTACTACAATTTGTGCATCTTTACAATCAGAATAATCTCCTGCTTTTATATCCATTTTTTGAGGAGCAAATGGTAACCCATGAGATAAATCCATTTCTTCTCCTTTTGTTTTTTCTTTATCTATATCTATTAATACAAGTTCTGAAATTCCTCCTCTATTTAGCATAGAATATGCCATACTCATACCAACAAAACCTGTACCTACTAATGCAATTTTACCATTTTTCATAATGTAAGCCTCCTTTTATCTTTATTATTATACTATTTTTTTTATATAATATAAATATTTTACACAAAAATAACAAAAAACTGAAACAAAATGTTTCAGCTTTTATTAATCTTTTGTTGCATATGGTAATATTGCAATATGTCTTGCTCTTTTTACTGCTATTGTTATATCTCTTTGATGTTTAGCACATGCACCTGTTGTTCTTCTTGGTAATATTTTACCTTTATCATTAATGAATTTTCTTAATTGTTCTGGATTTTTATAATCTAAAACAAAGTTTTTGTCACTACATAAAGCACATACTTTTTTTCTTTGTTTTCTAAATCTTGGATTATAATCTTCATCCATATTTTTATTATTATTTCTCTTGTTATTTTTCTTATCTGCCATTATATTTTCCCCCTTACATTACTAAAATGGTAGGTCATCACTTGAAGATACTTCAAAATCTGCTGCACCTGGCATTGTATTTCCAAATGTAGTTTCAAAAGAGTCAGATGTTTCTCCATCTCTTTTGCTATCTGCAAAATATGCTTCTTCTGCAACAACTTCTGTTACATAGTGTTTTTGACCTTGGTCATCATCCCAAGTTCTAGTTTGTATTCTTCCAATAATTCCTACTTGTTGACCTTTCTTAAAGTATTTACTACAAAATTCTCCTAGTTTACTCCAAGCTACTATGTTTATAAAATCTGCTTGTCTTTCTTCTCCTTGTCTTACAAATCTTCTATTTACAGCTAGAGAAAAAGATGCAACTAGTGTATTATTTGTTTGTGTATATCTTACTTCTGGATCTCTTGTTAATCTTCCCATTAATATTACTTTATTCATAACTACCTTACCTTCCTTTAAATAAAGGCCCCTTAAATTTCTTTATTTAATTTTAAATTTTTTTAGCTTTAATAATAAAACCACTTATTTTTTTACTACAATAAATTTAATAACTTCATCAGTTATTCTGTAGATTCTTTCTAGTTCAGCTACAAATTCTGGTTTTGCTTCGAAGTTAAATACAAAATATGTTCCTTCTTTATGTTTTTTAACATCATAAGCTAATTTCTTTTTACCAAGATTTTCTACTGATTCTACTTTTCCATTTTCATTTATTAATCCTGTAAATTTTGTTTCTAAAGATTTTAAACCTTCTTCATCAACATTTGGATTAACAATGATAATACTTTCGTATTTATTCATTATCTTTCACCTCCCTTTGGATTTATAACCCACTAAATATTTAGTGAGTAAGGACATTAAAAAATAGCTATGCATTTTTTAACATAGCTATTTTAACACATATTTGAGCTTTTTTCAAGTTTTTTAAAAAATATTTTTTAACTTTTAGATTCTTTACTATAAAATACTACTTTTCCAAATTTTGCTTCATTTAATTTCTTCTGCAATTCTACAATTGGTATTGGCAATATAGAAATTAAAATTGTATACATCCATTGCATACTATTTAATGGAACTAAACTAAATATTTGTGCTAAACTTGGAATTATTACAACAATAGTTTGAATTATAGTTCCTAATATAAAACTGCCTATTAAATATTTATTTTCAAATATTCCTACTTTAAATATTGACCTGTCACTTTTAATATTAAAACTATGTACTAATTCTAACAACCCTATTGCTACAAATGCCATTGTTCTTCCGACTTCTAATCCATACAAATTATTTCCTAAACTAAATGCAAACAATGTAAGTATACCAATCATAGTTCCTTCAACTATAATTTTATTCCATAATCCGTCTGAAAATATACTTTTCCTTGAATCTCTTGGTTTTCTTTTCATTATATCTTTATCAGGTGGTTCTAATCCTATTGCTATTGCAGGAAGTGAATCTGTAACTAAATTAACCCATAAAAGTTGAATTGCAAGTAATGGAGATTTAAATCCTAATATTAATCCCATAAATATTGTAACAATTTCTCCTATATTTGTAGCAATCAAAAAATGTACTGCCTTTTTTATATTATCATATATATTTCTTCCTTGTTTCACAGCTTCAACTATTGTTATAAAATTATCATCTGCTAAAATCATATCAGAAGCATTTTTCGCAACA
Source organism: uncultured Clostridia bacterium (assembly GCA_947627935.1). Classification (GTDB taxonomy): domain Bacteria; phylum Bacillota; class Clostridia; order TANB77; family CAG-508; genus CAG-269. The sequence continues at coordinate 8,321 of CANQXY010000011.1, forward strand.
TCAGTTCCGTTTTTTCCCATAGCAATACCAATGTCAGCATTTTTTAAAGCAGGACTATCATTTACCCCATCTCCTGTCATAGCAACAACAGCACCTGTTTTTTGCCATGCTTTTACTATCCTTACTTTATGTTCTGGAGTAACTCTTGCAAATACAGAATATGATTTTATATCTTTTTCTAATTGTGACTGAGGAATTTTATCTAATTCTGAACCTGTTATTGCTTTATCCCCAATTTTTAATATATCAAGTTCTTTTGATATTGCTTTTGCTGTATAAATATGATCTCCTGTTATCATAACTGTTTTTATACCTGCATTTCTACAATTTTTAACAGCCTCTTTTACACCTTCTCTTGGAGGATCTATCATTCCAATTAATCCAACAAATATTAAATTTTTTTCTAACATTTCTGAATCAATTTTATCTGGCAACTTATCTAAATCTATATAACCTACACCTATTACTCTTAATGCTTCATTTGCCATATTTAGGTTTTCACTTTTAATTTTGCTTTCTTCTGTTTTAGTTAAATCATTTATATATCCATTTTTATATATTTTTGTACATCTATTTAACAATATATCTGGTGCACCTTTTGTAATTATCCTATATTTATTTCCCATTTTATGTATTGTAGACATCATTTTTCTATTAGAATCAAAAGGAATTTCATTAATTCTTTTCATATTTTTATATAATTCTTGCTTATCTATTCCTTCTTCTAATGCTTTATTTACAATTGCAACTTCAGTAGCTTCCCCTGTTGCAAATGCTTTTTTATTTTCATATGATATATCACAATTTGTGCACATTGTTGCTAGTTCAATACATAAATTGATATTTTCACTTTTTACTTTTACAACTTTCATTTTATTTTGTGTCAATGTTCCAGTTTTATCAGAACAAATTACACTACTACTTCCAAGAGTTTCTACTGCAGGTAGTTTTCTTATTATACTATTCTTTTTAGCCATTTTAGTAACACCAATTGAAAGCATTATTGTAACAATTGCAGGTAGACCCTCTGGTATTGCTGCAACTGCTAGTCCTACAGATGTCATAAACATTTCTACTGGTTCTATTTTCTTAAATAATCCTATTATAAATATTGCTATACAAATTACTAAGCATGCTATTCCTAAAGTTTTTCCAACCTCCCCTAACTTTTTTTGAATAGGTGTTTCTGGAGATTTTTCATCTATTATCATATTAGCTATTTTTCCTACTTTAGTATTCATACCTGTTTCTGTAACTATTGCTTTTCCATGTCCATTTACTGCAATTGTAGCCATAAACGCCATATTTAACATATCACCAGTTGGAATATCTTTATCAAATACTTCTTTTTCATTTTTTAAAACCGGTTCTGTCTCTCCAGTTAAACTTGATTCCTCTATTTTTAAATTAAAACTTTCAATTATTCTACAATCTGCAGGAATATAATTTCCAGCTTCTATTTGTATAATATCACCTGGCACTAGTTCTTCTGCATTTATTTCATATGTCTTTTTATTTCTTATAACTTTTGCAATAGGTGGTGTCATTTTCTTTAATGCTTCTATAGATTTTTCTGCTTTTGCTTCTTGTACTAATCCCATAATTGCATTTAAAACAACTATTGCAATTATTATAATAGAATCAAAATAATCATTTTCTCCTTGCATCATAGAAACGACCGCTGATATAATAGATGCAATTATTAATATAATAATCATGAAATCATTAAATTGTTTTATAAATTTAAAAAATATATTTTCTTTTTTCTTATCTTTTAATTTATTTTTACCATATTTTTCTTGTCTTCTCTTTACCTCTTCTTCTGACAATCCAAATTCTAAATTTGTCTTAAAGTTTCTAACTACATCATTTATCTTGTATGTATGCCACATAAAATCCTCTCCTTTGTATGTAATCTAATTTAATATATGTGCTTGTACTAAATAATATGATAATAAAAAATAATTTACTATTTTCACAATTGTCGTTTTTAATCATATTATGTATAAGAGGTGTTTTTATGTTTCTTACTTGTTTTATTTTAGCACTTTCTGTTAGCATAGATTCATTAAGTATTGGTATTACATATGGAATAAAAAATACCAAAATATCTTATGTGGGAAAAGTAATTTTATTTATAATTTCTTTTGTAATATCCATTGTTTCAATATGGTTCGGAGATAATCTAAAAAATATCTTTCCTGAAATTTTAACAAAACTTATAGGTACTTTTATTTTAATTTTTATGGGAATATTTATAATATATCAATCAATTAATAAAAAAGATATAAATAAAATTCAATATCAAGATTTTAAAAATAATGCAGAAGAAAAAATATATAGTTTTTTTATTAAATTCTTAGGAATTACTATACAAATTATTAAAAATCCTATTTATTCTGATTTTGATAATTCTAAAAAAATAGATGCAAAAGAAGCTATATTCTTAGGTTTAGCTCTTTCTTTAGATGCTTTTTGTATAGGTATAGGAAGTGGAATAATTGGTTTAAATTCTTGTTTATTTCCATTTTTAACTTCGTTTTTTCAATTACTGTTTCTTAATACAGGCATAATCTTTGGAAGGAAATTAAATTCATTATCAAAATTGCCTGATAATATTTGGTCTGTAATATCTGGTACTTTATTAATTATTATCGGAATAATAAAATTTTTAAATTAATTTTATTAAAATACTTGTATTATTTTGTCGAATTATGTATAATAGGTTTTATCAACTTTTAGGAGGTATTTTTATGACGCAAAGAATTATTTTACGGTATCCAGATGGTGAATCACTAATTGAAGCAGATGATAAATCTGTTTTAATTGAACATTTTGTTAATTGGGTTATTGAACAAAAGCACTTTACAGATCATCATAAAACAGATGATGAAATTACTTTTGTTTTTCCAAAATATTCATATGTTTCGGTGTGTAACATAAAATGGAGAAGACTTTGTAGTAGTTAAAATAATCAGTCATAAACCAAAAGTTTAAAAACAGGGAGCTTGTTGCTCCCTGCTTTATTTTAATTTCATAGATAATAATTTAGAAATACCATTTTCCTCCATTGTAATTCCATATACTGTATCTGCAACTTCCATTGTTCCTTTTCTATGTGTTATAACTAAAAATTGCGTATTCTTAGAAAACTTCTTCAAATATTCTGCATATCTATATACATTAACATCATCTAAAGCAGCTTCTATTTCATCAAGTATACAAAATGGTGCTGGATTGATTTTTAATATTGCAAATAATAATGCTATTGCAGTAAATGCTTTTTCTCCTCCTGATAGAAGCATCATATTTTGAAGTTTCTTTCCTGGTGGTTGTACTGTTATATCAATTCCACATTCTAATATATTTTCTTCATCTACTAAGCTTAATTCAGCTTTTCCTCCACCAAATAACTCTCTAAATACTTCTCCAAAATTTTGATTTATGATTTCAAATTGTTTCTTAAATTGTTCCTTCATAATTTCTGTCATTTCTTGAATCATTTTTCTTAATTTTGTCATAGTATTTTCTAAGTCAACTCTTTGTTCACACATAAAGTCATATCTATCTTTTAATTGTTTGTATTCTTCTATAGAATCAACATTTACACTTCCTAAATCTCTTATATCTGCTCTTAAGTTATTTACTTTCTTTTGTGTTAATGCAATATTATCTGGCTTTTTATATTCTACGATTGCATTTGGGGTTAATTCATATTCTTCCCATAGTTTATTTATAATTTGATTTAAATCTTCTTCTATTTTAGATTTTTTAGAATCTAGTTTTACAATTTGTGATTTTAAATCTTCTATAATTTTAAATTGATTATTTTGTTCTTCTTCTTTTTGATTTAACTTATCATTTTTTTGTAATCTTTCTTTCTTTAAGTTTTCTATTGTATCTCCACTTGTTTCTACTTGTTTCTTTACTTCTTCAATTTTTTGCTTTGTATCATCTATATTTTTAAGTAATTCTTCTACTTCTTTTTCAATTTGACTTATCTGATTTGTTTTGTTTTCTAAACTTTTCTTGTTATTAGTTATATCTTGATTTATCATATTTGATATTTCATCAATTGATGTTTCACTTTCATCAAATGAAGATACAGAAATTTTTAAGTTAGTTATATCAAAATTTAAATCATCAATATATTTTTGATCATCTTTATTAAGTTCAGCAAACTCATTTATTATTTTTGTTAATTTTTCATTCTCTTCAGTTAACTTAATTATCTTTTCTTCATCTAATGCTTTATTTTTTTCTATCTCTTCTTTTTGAGAATCTAAATTTGATGTTTCTTCTTTTAATTTAGCTAATCTTTTTTCAATTCTTTCAATATTTTCATCAATAGCTACAACTTTTTGTTTTTCTGTAGCATATGTAATATCTATTTCTTGTAGTTGTTTTTCTAAACTTGCAACTTCTTCTATAATATCTTCTTGTGATGAAATATATTCTTCTTTTTCTGCTTCTAATTTTTCTATCTTTTGTTTTATCTTTTTAAGTTCTTTTTCTAAACTTTCAATTTCTCTTCCTCTTCCTAAAATATTAACTGTCTTTTTAAGAACTGAACCTCCTGTAATTGATCCTGATGGATTAATTAAATCACCTTCAATTGTAATTATTCTAAATGAATAATTGTTTTGTTTTGCAAGTTTTATAGCATTTTCCATATTGTCAACAATTACAGTTCTTCCTAATAAATTTAATATAATCTGATCATATTTTTTACTATAATCTACTAAATCTGATGCAATTCCAATTACACCTTTATCTTTTCCTTTTATATTTTCTAACTTTTTACCTTTTACTGATGTTATTGGTAAAAAAGATGCTCTTCCTAGATTATTTTTTCTTAAATGCTCTATTAATCTTTTTGCATCTTCTTCTGTTTCTGTTACAACATTTTGAAGACTTGCACCTAAACACATTTCTATAGCTGTTTCATATTCTTTAGGAACAGATATTATATTTGCTAAAACCCCATGCATACCTTTTCCTAATTCTTTAATATTTTCACAATCTTTTAATAGTGATTTAACACTTTTTGTATAACCTTCTTTTTCTTTTTCTGTTTCTATTAAAAATTTAAGTCTTGATTCTTTAATTCTCATATCACTATATAAACTATTTATATTTGTTTCATAATTTTTAATCTTTTCATTAGCTTGTTCTCTTTTTTTTGCTATTTTTTCTAAGTTTGCTACTATAGAATTTCTTTTACTTTCTGCATCATAAAATCCTTTAGCAATTTCTTCTTTTTTTAGTCTTGTTGCATCTAATTCAGAAATATTAGTTGAAATTTCTTGTTTTATTTGTACTTTTCTTTTTTTTATACTTTCATAATTCGCATTTTGCGTACTTATATCTGCTTGAAGCTCATATTTGTTATCTGTATTTTCTTCTACTTTTTTCTTATGTGATTCTATCTCTTTTTCTTTTTCTGAAAGTTTTCCAGTTAATTTTTCTAATTCCTCTTCTTTTTCTTTTAATTCGTTTTCAAATTTTTGTCTGTTTTCTCTTAAAGATACTTTTTTAGCCTGCTTTTGTTTTACTTCTTCTTCTAAAGAAGCTATTTTTAATTTTATTTCTTCTATTTCAGATTCATATCTTGTTTTATTTTCTTTATTATTTTGTATTCTTGTATTTGCAACATTAATATCTGAATTTAATTGTTCTATTTCCTTTTGACTTTCAAAACCTATATTTTGCATTGATTCAATTTTTTCAGTAATTTCATCAATTTGAGTTTTTAATTCTTCTTTTAAAGCTTTAATTCTTTCTAACTTTCCTTCTTCTTGATTACAAGTAGAATTCATTATTTCTTCATCTTTTACTATTTCTTCTAAACTTTGTTTATATTTTTCAATATTATATAAAAATAAACCTATTTCTATTGATTTTAATTCTTCTCTCAAATTTAAATATTTTTTAGCTTTTTCAGCTTGCATCTTTAATGGTTCTATATTACTTTCTATTTCTGATAAAATATCATTTATTCTAAGTAAGTTTACTTTTGTATGTTCTAATTTCTTCTCAGATTCAGCTTTTCTAGTTCTATATTTTACAATTCCTGCTGCTTCTTCAAAAATATGTCTTCTATCTTCAGATTTATTACTTAATATTTCATCTATTTTTCCTTGTCCAATTATAGAATATCCATCTTTTCCTATACCTGTATCCATAAATAATTCTAATACATCTTTTAATCTGCAAGGTACTTTATTTATATAATAACCTGTTTCACCACTTCTATATATTTTTCTTGTAACAGTTACTTCTGAATATTCTATTGGCAAACTTCCATCTTCATTATCAAATACTAAAGATGCCTCTGCAAATCCTAAAGATTTTCTACTTTGTGTACCTGAAAATATTACATCAAAAGACTTACTACCTCTTAATGATTTCATACTTTGTTCACCTAGAACCCATCTTATACTATCAGAAATATTACTTTTTCCTGATCCATTAGGTCCTATAACACTTGTAATACCTGGCATAAACTCTAATACTGTTTTATCTGCAAATGATTTAAATCCTTGTAATTCTAATCTTTTTAAATACATCTAGACCACCTTTATTTTTACATCTATTCTTAATTTATATACTATTTTTCGACTTTTGTAAAGCTTACTTGTCAAAATATGTACTTATTTCTTCTAACCCTTCGAAACTTTTTTGTCTTAATATATCATATACAACAATTGATACAGAATTTGATAAATTTAATGACCTTAAAGTTTTTCTCATAGGTATTCTAATTGTTTTATCTATATATTTTTTTAATATATCTTCAGGTAATCCTTTTGTTTCTTTACCAAATAATACAAAAACTTCATTCATCATTTCAAAGTTTGGTTCTGAATATACATGTTTTCCTTTTGTTGTTACAAAAAACATATTATTTTCTTCTGGTTTATATTTTTCTAAAAAGCTATTAAATGATGAATGCTCTTCTATTTCTAATTTATCCCAATAATCTAATCCTGCTCTTCTTACTTGTTTTTCAGAAATACTAAATCCTAATGGATGTACAAGATGTAGTTTTGCTCCTACTGCAGCACATGTTCTTGCTATATTTCCTGTATTTTGTGGTATTTCTGGTTCTACTAATATTACGTTTAATTTCATACTATTCCTCTTTTCTATAATTCTACCTTTGCATTTTATCACAATATTAAACAAAATGAAACAATTTTACCTTTATTTAAGTTATTTATTGTATTTTACATAATCTGTTGTATTTTTTTATTTATTATGATATAATAGTTTGCATAACCGTACCTTTAAAATAATTTTCTATTTAATAAGGAGGATTAACATGATAACCAGAGGTAAGAAGATTTATGAAGGAAAGGCAAATACCATCTATGAAACAAATGATCCAAACCTGTTAGAGCTTGAATCCACAGATCGGATTTCAGCCGGCAATGGTGAGAAAAGAGATGTAGTAGAAGGAAAAGGTTTAACAAACAATAAAATTTCTACTTTGCTCTTTAAGTTGTTTGAAAAAAATGGTATTCCTACACACTATGTGTGTGACGGAACTAATGAGCACTCAAAAGTAGTGCGCAAAGCAAACATGATTAAGCTCGAAGTTATCGGAAGATTCATAACAGCAGGCAGTTTCTGCAAACGGTATGGCATTGCATCAGGTATACCTTTTGATAATATGTCATTTGAGTTATGTTATAAAAACGATGACTTACCTGAAGCAGATCCATTTATCTCACCAAGTGCTGCAGCTTATGGTTTGCATTTAGCAACTATTGACCAGCTTGAAGATATTGAAAATTACACATATCTGATCGGTTTGGTAGCAAAAGATTTCTTTGCTAAATTTGGCTTAACTCTTGTTGATTTTAAGGTTGAATTCGGCATTGATGTTGAAACTGGCGAACTTATACTGTGTGATGAATTTTCTCCAGATACTTGCAGGCTGTGGGACAAAGATGGCAAATCATTTGACAAAGATGTATTTCGTAAGGATCTTGGAAATGTTTCCGAAACTTACAAAAAAATCTTGGAAATGGTTGATGTCCAGTAATATGGCAGCAAAAATAAACTTTTTTATCGAGGTTACGGTTAAACCCGAATACACAATGTGTATTCGGGTTATTTTAATTTTAATCTTTTATATCTAATTTTTTATTTTTTGTCTAACATATTCATATAATACTATTCCTGTTGCAACTGAAGCATTTAAACTTTCTGTTTTTCCAAGCATAGGAATTTTTACTTTTTTATCTGCAATATTTTGAATTTCTTTAGATACACCATTTGCTTCATTTCCTATAACTATAACTTTTTTATGATAATTAATATCATATATATTATTATCTGTCTGAAGTGAAGTTACAACTAATTCGTATTTATGTTTTTTAACTTCTTTTAAATTTTTTACTAAATCATCACATTCAATTATTTTTACTCTAAATATTGCTCCCATTGTAGAACGAACAACCTTTGGATTATAACTATCAGCTGTTCCTTTTGATAATAATATTTGCCTTAATCCTATACTATCTATAGTTCTAAGTATTGTACCTAAATTTCCTGGATCTTGTATATCATCTAAAGCAACTATTATATCTTCTTTATAGTCTATTTCTGTTTTACTATTATTTTTTTCAATAATAGCAAGAATTCCTTGTGGATTTTTAACATCTGTTATATTAGTAAATATGTTTTCTGTAACATATATGCATTCATAGCTTGCTATTTCATACATTAATTTCTTAGGAATTTCTTGTGTTTTACCACATTCTTCACAAATTACTATTTGTTTTATATTTGCTTTTTCATTTATAGCCTCTTCTATAAGTTTGATTCCTTCAATAATGTATTCATTACTTTCATCTCTATACTTTTTATCTTTTAATTTTTTTATATGTTTAATAAATTCATTATCTTTACTTGAAATTCTTTGCATATAAATTCTCCTTATTTTTATTATATCCTAATTTTATAGTTATATTATTTTTCTATAATGGTTTGTAAAAATTCTTTTATTTCTTTTAAAGTTTCTTTGTCATTTTTTCCTTCAGTTTTTAATGTTATAGTTGGCTTAATTCCTGGTGAAAATTTTATTTTATTATTGTATTTTTTAACTATTTTATTTATATCAATATTAAAATTACTTTGCTCAAAATTGAATATAATGCCATTAATTTTGCTTGCAACTTTTGTAATAAATAATTTCTTACATAAGTTTTTAATTCTTGCTATATCTATTAAATTTTCTAATTCTTTTGGCATATTTCCAAATCTATCTATTATTTCATCTATTACATCTAAGATATCTTCTTCTGTTTTACATAGAGCGATATTTTGATATATTTCAATTTTCTGTTTAGTATCTTTTATATAATCTTCTGGTATATAACTTGTAATATTTAGTTCTATTTGTATATCTTGTTCTTCTTCTATTTTCTTACCTTGCATTTCTTTTATAACTTCTTCTAATAAATTACAATAAGTATCATAACCTACTTGATCTAAATGTCCATGTTGTATTTCTCCGAGTAAACTTCCAGCTCCTCTTATTTCTAAATCTCTCATTGCTATTTTAAATCCAGATCCAAATTCAGTAAATTCTTTTATTGCTTTTAATCTTTTATCCGCTTCTTCATTTAATAACTTATCTCTTTTATATGTTATATAAGCATATGCTTGTTTATTAGATCTACCAACTCTTCCTCTTATTTGATATAATTGTGCTAATCCCATTTTGTCTGCATTCTCTACAATTATAGTATTAGCATTTGGAATATCTATACCAGATTCTAGTATAGTTGTACAAACTAATACATCTATTTTTCCATCAACAACTTGTTTCATTATGTCTTCTATTTCTTTTCCTGTCATTCTACCATGTGCATATGCTACATTTGCCTCTGGTACTAAATCTGATATTTCTTCTGCTTTTTTTATTATATTTTCTATATTATTAAATATATAAAATACTTGCCCTTTTCTTTCTAATTCTTTCGTAATTGCTTCTTTAATTACTTCTTCATCATATTCTAATACATATGTTAAAACTGGTTTTCTATCTTGTGGTGGTTCATATATAACAGACATATCTCTTATACCAACTATTGACATATGTAACGTCCTTGGAATTGGAGTTGCAGTCATTGTTAAAACATCTACATTAGTTTTATATTGTTTAATTTTTTCTTTATCTTTTACTCCAAATCTATGTTCTTCGTCTATTATAAGTAATCCTAAATCTTTAAACTCAACATCTTTACTTAAAAGCCTATGTGTTCCAATTACAACATCAATTTCTCCAAGTTTTAATTTTCTAATAATTTCATTTTGTTCTTTTGTTGTCTTAAATCTATTTAGAACTTGAACTGTTATAGGAAAATTATCCATTCTTTCTTTAAATGATTCATATTGTTGGTCTGCTAAAACAGTAGTAGGTACTAAATAAGCTACTTGTTTTCCATCCATTACTGCTTTAAAAGCAGCTCTAATTGCAACTTCTGTTTTACCATAGCCTACATCACCACAAAGAAGTCTGTCCATTGGTTTTTCTCTTTCCATATCTTGCTTTACTTCTTCTATACATCTTAATTGATCATCTGTTTCTACATATGGAAAACTATCTTCAAATTCCTTTTGCCAAGTAGTGTCTTTTGAAAATGCAAACCCTTTTACTTTTTCTCTTTTTGCATATAGTTCTATTAATTCTTTTGCAACTTCTCTTAAATTGTTTTTAACTTTTGCCTTTGTATTTTCCCAATCTTTACCACCAAATCTGCTTATTTTAGGTTCTTTTTCTCCACCACCAATATATTTTCTTATGCTATCTAGTTGATTTGTTGGTATATATAAAATATCATTCCCTTTATATTTTATTTTTATATAATCTTTTGTTACTTTATCTGATGTTATTGTATTTACTCCAACAAATATTCCTATTCCATGGTGTTTGTGTACAACATAATCTCCTATCTCTAAATCAGCAAATACAACTTTTTGTCCTTCTTTAAAGTCTGATGATAATCTTTTTTTCTTCTTTTTTTCTCCATTTACTAATTCATCTGCAGTAATTACTAATTGATTTAAATCAAAACATTCAAAACCAGATGAAAGTTTTCCTACTGTCACTAATACACTTTTTAAATTTTGTGTTATTATTGTCTTATTAATATCCTTTTCATATATACTTGGTATATTATTTTCTAATAATATCTTTGATAATTTTTTTGCTTTATCTTCTGTAGAACATAAAATAAATATGTTTTTACTTTCTTTTTTGGCTTTTTTAATTTCGTTTATTAATATATCTATTTCACTATTAAAATAATTAACTTGTCTATACTTAAAATTATATCTATCTACTTGTTTTTTTATAAAATCTTGTTCTTCTAAATATAAGTTATTTTTTATTTCTAATTTTCCTTCTATGTCTTCAAAATTATACATATTTTCAATTGCTTGAGGAACAACTTTATCTTTTTCTAACAAAGATTTTATAATATTTTGATTATCTATTTGTATATTTTCTGATCTCTTAATTATTTTAGATTCTTCATCAACGCATATTAAATATTTATCATTTAAATATTCTAATAAGCTTGATTGTTCATCATAAAAGAAGTCAAAATATTTATCTACCTTACTTATATAATCTCCATTTTTTATTATTTCAATATCTCTATTTACAATTTCTTGTTGTTTTTGATTATATATATTTTTTTCGATGCTATCACATACATCTCTAATATCTTTTTCTAATATATACTCATGTGAAGGATAAATGTTTATATTTTTAATATTAGAAGTTGATCTCTGAGAAGATATATTAAAATATCTTATAGAATCTATTTCATCACCCCAAAGTTCTATTCTAACTCCTATACTTTCATCAATAGAAATATCTACAATTCCACCTCTAATACTAAATTGTCCTTTACCTTCTATTAATTCACATCTTGCATATCCTAAGTTAATTAATTTTTGTTTTATTTCTTCTAAGCCATAAGTTTTACCAACTTTAAACTCTAATATGTTTTTGTATAAACTATTTTTTGATATCATTTTTTGCATCAAAGCTTCTATTGTTGTAACTAATATAATGTTTTTATTTTCATATATATTATTTAATACATCTATTCTTTGATTAAATAATTCTTTGCTTTCAGCAATATAATCATATGTTAATATATCTTTTTTAGGAAAAAATACTACATTTTCTGTAAAACATTTTAAATCTTCTAACATTTTTTTAGCTTGTAATTCATTATATGTAATTACACATATAGGCTTATTTAAAAAACTATTTGTAGCTGCAATAATTTGTACCTTTCCCACGTCAGTTAAGCCCGATATAGCTATCGGACCTTTTTTATCTTTTATATTTTTTAAGATTTCACAAAATTTTTGATTTTTTCCAAGTTCTCCTATTATTGTATTCAAGATATTGTTCTCCTTTTTAGTGAAACTTACAATATTATATAACAAAAATACAAAAATTAAAAGTAGTTTTATATTTTTTCCATTTTATCTGTATTTTTGACTTTTTATGTTAATTATGGTATAATTTAGTTATACTGAGTATACCCAAAGTCCTTCACAGTATGAATTTTAAAGAAGGCAGAAAGGATTTCATCACATGTTATCACAAAAACTTTTTTCAATTGACGTTCATTGTAGAACTTGTAAAGGGAGTTGCTGGGATAGCTCCAGTAATTCAAAAACACAAAAAAATGCCATAGAAAAATTTGGCACAATACCTAACAATTGTGTAATTGGTTCTGATGGAGTATCTCATTGCCCATTTAATAAGTAAGAACGTCTTTCGGGAGAGCATAGTTTTTCTATCTCTCCCCCTTTCTTTTTTTAATTTTTTATAACCAACTTATCAAATTTAGAATTAATATAATTATCAAGTTTGTCCATAAATATCTTAGGTTCTATTTCTTTTTTAGCAACCATCTCTAATCCTTTTTCCCAGCTTGCAGTTAATTTTGGATTTAACATATCTGGCATAGAGTTATTTACTATATCATATATTGCTTCACCTTTTTTACTTGGAGTTACAATTTGTGTTTTTTGATTTATTTCAATATATTTTATTTTTTCTAATTTCTTAATTATCTCTCCTCTAGTTGCACTTGTTCCAATTCCTGCACCTTTTATTTGTTCTCTTAATTCCTCATCTTCTATAAGTTTTCCTGCATTTTCCATAGCTAGAATTAAAGTTCCAGAATTATATCTTGTAGGTGGAGATGTTTCTGCATCTTTTGTTAAAAACCTATTTATTTCTATATTCTGTCCCTTTTTTAAATCTTTTAAAATTTCTATATTCGTATTTTCATCTTTTTCTTGATTTTTGCTTTCACTTTCCACATTTTCATCTGAAACTGTGGATTTTTTGTCTTTATTATCTGATTTTAATACTTCTAAAAAACCTTTTTTAGTACATACTTTTCCACTTGCATAAAATTTCTCATTTTCAACATTTATAGTCACATTTATTTTATTGTATTCTGCCTGAGGATAAAAAATAGCTAAAAATCTTTTTACTATAACTTTATATATATTTTTTTGTAGTTCAGGTAATTTATCATAATTTTCATATCCTTGTCCTGTTGGAATAATTGCATAATGGTCTGTTATTTTACTATCATTTACATATTTTGTTTTTTCTAAATTATTAGTTGGATATTTTTCTTCTATCATCTTTTTTAAATACCCTTGTATTTCTTCATCTTTAAAGCCTTTAACTATTCCATTTAAATTTTTAGAAATCTCTTTTGCAACTGCTTTTGATAAAACTCTTGCATCAGTTCTTGGATATGTAACAAGTTTTTTTTCATATAAATTCTGAATTATATCTAAAGTCTCATCTGGTTTTATTTTAAACAACTTTGTACATTCATTTTGTATTTCTGCTAAATTAAATAATAATGGTGCATTTTCTTTTTGATTTGATTTTTTTAGTTCTGTTATTATTCCTATTTTATTTTCTAATGATTTTATAAATAATTCTGCATCTTGCTTATTTTTAAATCCTGATTCATTATACAATTTTGGAGATTCAAACATATTAGATTTTTCATTTACTTTCCATTCTGCTTTAAAAAAGCTTTCTTTATTCCCAAATTCTCCATTTATTTTATAATATTTCGTTTTCTTAAAATTTCTAATTTCTCTTTCTCGTGATACTATCATACCTAAAACACATGTCATAACACGGCCTACTGATATTGATGCTTTTTCTTCATTAATTGCATTTGCTAACCTTTTTCCATAAATAATAGAAAGAAGTCTAGAAAAATTTATTCCAATCAAATAATCTTCTTTTGCTCTTAAATATGCTGAATCTGAAAGGCTATCATATTCTGATAAAGGTTTTGCATCTCTTATTCCTCTTAATATTTCTTCCTCTGTTTGAGAATCTATCCAAACTCTTTTCATTACTGCATTTGGATTATGTTTTGCCATCATAAATACTAACCTTTGTATATATTCTCCTTCTCTTCCAGAGTCTCCAGCATTATATATTTCCTCTACATCTTCTCTATTTAGTAGTTCTTTAACTATATTAAATTGATTTTCTACAGCAGGAATTATTTCATATTTCCATTCTTCTGGTATAAATGGAAGTGTATCTAATCTCCAAAATTTTAATTTTTCATCATATTTTTCTGGATAACTCATTGTTACTAAATGACCTACACACCACGTTATTATCCAATTTTCTGATTCTAAATATCCGTTTTTTCTTGTACTATTTATTTTTAGAGCCTTTGCGAATTCCATTGCTACAGATGGTTTTTCTGTTATTAATAATTTTTTTGCCATAATTCTTTCCTTTATTTTAATTTTTGCTTTATATATTCATTTGCTTGTTCTTTTAAATAATTTACTCTATCATTAGTAATTTTATCTTTATAATTAACTCTACCTATTAATTTATTTATATAGTCTTCTTTTTTTATTATTTCTAAAGATATTTTAAAATTTATATCATATACATATGCAATCCAAGTAATCATACAATCTATATTTGTTTTTACATCTGAATAATTTATATATTTTTCTTCTAACATCTGTTTAAATATATCATCTGATATTTTTTCATTTTCTATATTTTCTGCTGGAAACCATACTGCATCTTCTAGCTTAGCATTTGATATAATATTAAAGATATCTAATTTATCTGCATCTCTTATTATCTTAGCATGAAGTAATTCTCTATCATTTAATCCTTCTTCTATTGTTTTTCTATTGTGATTTTTTATTGCTAAATATATTATTTTATCATAATCTTTTTCTTTTAAAAATTTCCTTATTAAATTTTGTTCAAATAATACTTCTATTCCTTTTAATCCATGATCTATACTTTTGCTATCATTAAATGTATTATATATTCTTAATTGTTCAAATCTACCTATATCATGTAAAAAACCTATTAATTCTGCTAGATTTATATCTTCTTGTGATAAGTTTAAATTTTTAGCTATCAATTTAGCATTATTTGCAACTCTTAATATATGTTCTCTTTTTAATATTACTTTAGGATTTTCGTTATCATATTTTTGTATATATTTTTTTAAAAACTCTCTTGTCTTCTCTATATCTATCATTTATATCACCTTGGAAATTGTATCATTTATATAATAATATTTCAAGAAAATATACTATATATTTTTTTAAAAATAGTTTAAATTTATTGAAACTTTGCCCATTTTAGTATATAATATTTTCATTGATATGAAAGGGGCAATTTACATGGGATATAACTTTATAGAAATTGAAAAAAAATGGCAAGAATATTGGGATGAACATGAAACATTTAAAACAGATGTATGGGATTTTTCTAAACCTAAATATTATGCACTTGATATGTTTCCTTATCCATCAGGTCAAGGTCTTCATGTAGGACATCCAGAAGGATATACTGCAACAGATATATTGTCTAGAATGAAAAGAATGCAAGGATATAATGTATTACATCCAATGGGTTGGGATGCATTTGGTCTTCCAGCAGAACAATATGCAATTAAAACTGGCAATCATCCAGATGGCTTTACTAAAAATAATATAAATACTTTTAAAAAGCAATTAAAAATGCTTGGGCTTTCTTTTGATTGGAGTAAAGAAATTTCTACTTGTGATCCTAGTTATTATAAATGGACTCAATGGATTTTCAAACAATTATTTAATGATGGTTTAGCAAAACTTATAGACATGCCTGTTAATTGGTGTGAAGAATTAGGTACAGTTCTAGCAAATGACGAAGTTATAAATGGAAAAAGTGAAAGAGGAGGCTTTCCTGTTGTTCGTAAAAATATGAAACAATGGGTATTAGATATACCAAGCTATGCTGAAACTTTACTTTCTGGATTAGATGAATTAGACTGGCCTGAATCAACAAAAGAAATTCAACGTAATTGGATAGGAAAATCAGAAGGTGCTGAAGTTAAATTTAAAGTAGATGGATTTGATAAAGAATTTACTGTATTTACAACAAGACCAGATACATTATTTGGTGCTACATATTGTGTATTAGCTCCAGAACTTAATTTAGTTGATGAAATTACTACACCTAATCAAAAAGATGCAGTAGAAGAATATAAGAAGTTAGCCGCTTCAAAATCTGATTTGGAAAGAACAGAATTAAACAAAGACAAAACTGGAGTATTTACAGGAAGTTATGCAATAAATCCTGTAAATGGTAAAAAAATTCCAATTTGGATTTCTGATTATGTTTTAGCAACTTATGGAACAGGCTGTATTATGGCTGTTCCTGCACATGATCAAAGAGATTATGAGTTTGCTACAAAATTTGGAATTGATATTATACCAGTTTTAGAAGGTGGAGATATTAAAAAAGAAGCTTTTGTTGGAGATGGAAAACATATTAATTCTGACTTTTTAAATGGTTTAGATAAACAAAACGCTATAGATAAAATGATTTCTTGGCTTGAAGAAAAAAATATAGGTAAGAAAAAAATAAATTATAAACTTCGTGAATGGATATTTGCAAGACAACGTTATTGGGGAGAACCTATTCCTATACTTTATGATGATAATGAAAATATGATTGTTCTGCAAGATTCAAGCTTACCTTTAATACTTCCAGAACTTGAAGATTATGCTCCATCTAAAACAGGCTCTTCTCCTTTGGAAAAGGCTACAGATTGGGTAAATGTTTCTTTAGATGGAAAACACTTTAAAAGAGAGACTAGTACAATGCCAGGAAGTGCAGGTTCTAGTTGGTATTTCTTAAGATATATTGATCCAAATAATGAAAACGAATTAGCAGATAAAAAACTATTAGAACATTGGCTTCCAGTTGATATATATATGGGTGGCCCAGAACATGCTGTTGGACATTTATTATATTCTAGATTTTGGAATAACTATTTATATAATAAAGGAGTTGTTCCTGTAAAAGAACCATTTGCTAAACTTCGTCATCAAGGTATGATTCTAGGACCTAATGGTGAAAAAATGAGTAAATCAAAAGGAAATGTAATAAATCCTGATGACATGGTAAAAGAATATGGCGCAGATTCATTAAGAATATATGAAATGTTTATGGGACCAATTGAAAGTTCTAAACCTTGGGACCCAAATGGTATAGAAGGTTCTAAAAAATTCCTAGACAGAGTTTGGAGATTATATGCTGAATCTAATAAAATACAAAATAAAGAAAATTCTTCTTTAGAAAAATTATATCATTTTACAGTAAAAAAAGTTACTAAAGATTATGAAACTATGAATTATAATACAGCAATTAGTCAAATGATGATATTTATAAATACTGTAAACAAAGAAGATGTATTTCCTAAAGAATATGCAGAAGGATTTTTAAAATTATTAAATCCAGTTGCACCACATATAACAGAAGAACTTTGGAATACTGTACTTGGGCATAATAATACAATATCATATGAACCTTGGCCAAAATATGATGAATCAAAAACTAAAAACGATACATTTAATTTACCAATTCAAGTTAATGGTAAATTAAGAAATTCTATTGATATTGAATTTAATTTACCAGAAGAAGAAATTAAAAAATTAGTACATGAAAAAATGGATAATTATCTATCTGATAAAACTGTTATAAAAGAAATATATGTTAAAAATAGAATTTATAATATTGTAGTTAAATAAACAGGAAAGCTATAGCTTAACTATAGCTTTCTTTTTTTGTCATAAAAATGTAATAAATATTTAATACTAATGAAATACACTTTTATAAATTATATTGTATAATATTATTGTAATAAGGAGAATTGTAATGAGTATAGAATCAGATTTAAGAAAAGATGGAATTCAAGTAACTGAGAAACTAGACATTTCAATTGTAAATAATATTGCAGAGAGCATTGCTAATAAGTTATGCTCTACTTTTCCTGAGTTTAATTTAAATTCTACAGACTTGTTCTTGCGTCTATCTAGAATTGATATGTATAAAGCAAAAATGCCAAATGGTATGTCTGAAGCTAACTATTTTTACAAAAACTCATCTATATATTTTAATGAAGATATTCCAAATGAAGATTTAGAAGAATTTGCTATACATGAGTGCATTCATTATCTTCAAGAAATTAAAGATGAAAAAAATTCCCTTATTAAACTTGGACAATGTGATTTTACAGAATTTAAAGTATATGGTATGGGATTAAATGAAGCTGCAGTTCAATTAATGACTTCAAAAATTATAGGAATACAAAAAGATAGTGTAAAATATTATGGTATTAATTTTTCTACTACAAGTCCATCATATTATCCTGTTGAATGCGCTTTAGTAGAACAAATGGCTTATTTAGTAGGATATAATACACTTTTTGAAAGTACACTTTTTAGCACAAATGAATTTAAAGAAAAATTTGCATCTTCAACATCTGAAAAAGTCTTTTTAGCAATTCAAAATGCAATAGATACTATACTTTATGCAGAAGAAGATATTATTAAATTAAATAATAAACTTCAAGAAATCGATGATAGAAATAAAAAAACAGATAATATTATTAAAAAGATAGATAAAAACAAAGAAAAAATAGCATTAACGTTTTTAAGAACTCAAAACCTTATAATATCAAGTTATTTTGATGCTGAATTTAATAAAATATTCAATTTAGACAAATTAGAAAACTATAGAAATAAATTAACTAAATTTAAAGATTATATAGGAACTGCAGAAGGTTATACTTTTTATAATGATTACTATATTAATAAAATGGAAGATTTAGAAGAAAAATACAATATTTTAGAAAATGGTGGCTTAGAAACTGCTATATATAAAATAGAATCTAAAGAAAATAAATTTTTAAAATTTTTACATACTATAAAAAATTTTTTCTTAAAAAAAACGAAAATTACACAATATAATTATAAAAAAGGATAAAGAATCAGAATTTCTCTGATTCTTTTATTATATTTATATATTTAAAACTGATTATATTTCTCCATTACTAACTTTAAATCTTTAATAAAATCTATTTTTTTAGTTTCATCTCTAAGTAATGCTGCAGGATGCCATGTCGGCATATATAATATATCTTTCTTTTCTATCCATTTTCCTCTACTTGATGTAATATTATATTCTTTTCCAAGTATATTTTTTAAACTAACACTTCCAAGCAATACTATTATTTTGGGCTTAACTAACATAACTTGATTTCTCAAATAATTTAAACAAGCCTGTGCCTCATCTTCTTCTGGATTTCTATTTGAAGGTGGTCTACATTTTACTATATTTGCTATATAAACCTCTTGCCTATTTATTCCTACAATTTCAAATGCCATATTCATGAGTTTACCTGCTTTTCCTACGAAAGGCTGTCCTTGCATATCTTCGTCTGCCCCTGGTCCTTCTCCAATAAACATTATATCTGCATTTTTATTGCCTGTCCCAAAAACAATATTATTTCTTCCTTTATATAATTTACATCTATTACAATTTTTTATTGATTCTTCTAATTCTTCCCATGTATCAAACATTATTTACTCCTATTTTACACAATTTTCTAATAATTTTATTTTTATATCTTTTGATGTATCTATTCTTGCTTTTGTTCCGATTGGTATTACTGTTTTTTTCTCAATATGACCAAAGTTATTTGATTTTATAATTGGAAAATCATATTCATTGCCTAATGTATCTAAAATTATTTCTTCTAATTTCATACCATTTTCATATTCATAATTTCCAATCCATAAACCTTTTATTTTATCAAATACTCCATTTTGCTTCATAAAATATAAATGATTACTAACTAAAGAAGGTTCTGTTTCAATACCTAATTCTTCTAAAAATAAAATTTTATCTTTAAAGTCTATTTCATATTTACCTGAAACTATACCTCTAGTTAATGTTAAATTTCCTCCAATTAATTTTCCTTCTGCTATACCTTCTTTTATTGACCTATAACCACTTTCTTCTTCTCCAAATTCTAAACTAAGCCCTTCAAATCTTTTTAATGCTTCTTTATAGCTATAATCTGTTTCGTCTGTTGCTATTGTTTTAAAATTAGTAGAACTAAAAGTCACAAGCCCTGTCTTTTGACTAATTATATTTGTAAGTGATGTAATATCACTATATCCACAAATTATTTTAGGATTTTCTTTTATTATATTAAAATCTAAATAATCAAAAACTGAATTAGAGTTTTGTCCACCTTTAGCACACCATATCATTTTTATATCTTTTCTTGAAAACATTTTATTAATATCTTCTGCTTTTTCTTTAGCAGTTGCTGAATATCCATTTGTATTTGAAAATAAATTTTTTGAAAACTCTACTATAAAACCATCATTTTCTAAAATTTCTTTTGCCTTTTTTATTTCTTCTATATTATCTCCAATTATGGGATTAGATGGAGCAACTACTCCTATTTTATCTCCTACTTTTAATCTTTCAGGAATTATCATTTACCTTCTCCCTTCAATTCAATAAGTGCAGTAGCAAGTCCATATCCTTCTTTTTCTACTCTAAATGAATGAATTAAATTAGAATTACAAACACTACAAATACCGCTATCTATAATATTTTCTTCTTTTAATCCTATTTCTTTTAGTATTATTTTATTTATTAAAACAGTATCTATGTTCCATTTATTATTTTGTTTATTTTCTTTTATGATTTCATCTATTTGTTTAAGATGTTTAAATTTGTTAAAAAACATATCTTTTACTGGCTCATCAACTTCAAAGTGACATTTTCTAATACTAGGAGCTATACAACATATAATGTTTTTTACATTACAATTAAACTCATCTTTCATTTTTTTAACTGCTTCTAAAGATATTTCTTGAAGAGTTCCTTTCCATCCTGAATGCACATTTGCTATAACTTTATTTACTGGATCAAAAAACAATAGTAAAATACAATCTGCATTTGTTGTAGATAATATTAAATTTTCTTTATTTGTAACTAATCCATCTGTAGCATTATATTTTTCTAAATTAAAGTCTGGAGCACTAATATTAATTTTTTTATCCACAATTTGTACATTTTTTGTGTGTTCTTGATTAGTCTTTACCAAATTAATATAATTTGTATCAATAGCACTACATAATTTTTTATAATCATTAACTGCCTTATCATATTCTTCTTTTGATAAGCTTTCTTTATTTGCTTTTGCTGTTCTAAAATTTACATTTTTTCCTAAGCTATAAGCATGATTTAAAATATCTTTATATTCTAGTAGTCTTCTAAATTGTAGATATTCTATTTCACCTTTTTTTACATGAATAACATTTTCGTTTGATAAATCCATTTTCCCTCCTAATCATTTTTAACCTTTTTTTCTATATCTTTCATTACTTCATCTTTTTGTTTTTTAGTAATTTTATTAAATTTGTTATCACAAAATCCCGGGTTAAAAGAACATATTGATTTATAACTACAATAACTACAAGGTGTATCTCCATCTTTATTATATGGTTTTATATTTATATTTCCAGAATATATTTCTTTAGCTATCTCTTTTATAGTTATATTTATAAATTTTTGTAAATTTTCAAATTCTTCTTTTGTTACTCCATTTGTTCTTTTATCACTTATATTTCCTGATTTATCTATGTATGCTGGAATTAAATTAGAACTACCAAATTCTAATTTTTTATCATGCATTTTAATTACTTTTACATCTGCTAAAATTAGACCTTTCATTTTGAAATTTGCTTTTATCTTTTCTTCAAGTTCTTCATTAGTTATTTTTTTATCTGCTTTTATTATTTGTTCTAGTAAGCTAAAATATAATACTCCAGATGGCATTAAATCTTCTATTGTACAAATAGCATCCATATATGTAAGTAATTGTATTTGAAGCCCTGCATATACTTCATTTAAATCTATATTCTTAGCTGATGATTTATAATCTATTATTCTTAAATATTTTCCATCTTCACCTTTTGCAATATCTATTCTATCTATTTTTCCTGTAATTTCTACTTTTTTACCATCATCTAAATCTAAAAGTATTGGTCTATATTTTCCTTTTTCAGAAAATTCCACTTCTGTTCCTAAAACATCAAAATCACTTTCAGTTAGTGTTTGAATTATATATTTCATAGCTTTAACTATTATTCTTTTTAACCTTATTACTAATGCCTTATATCTTGCCGTTGATGTAAATATATAATTCTTACTTAATTTTAATTTTTCTTCTATTATTTTATCTACAATATCTTTTATTTTTTTATCATCTATATCTTCTAATCTTATTTGATTTTCTTTTATATATTCAAAAAACTCATCAATTACTTCATGCATAAAAGTTCCCGTATTAAGAGTTCTAACTTTTAATTCTTCTTTTTCTTTTAGATTTAACCCATATTTTAGATAATATGAAAATGGGCATCTTCTATATTGTTCTAATTTAGAAATACTTGTTTTTAATTTTTTTCCATATAGTTTATTTATATTTTCTTCATTTATATTTTCTGGCATATTTGTATAATTTAAGCCTTTTAAATCTTTTAATATTCTAGATTTATATTCATCATCTTTTTTATAATATTCATAAATCTCATACCAAATATCTTCTATATCTTTATCATATCTTAAATTATTTATATTTTCTAAAAGTAATTCATATCCTTGTCTTTTATTTAATATATCTTTATTTTCTAAAATCAAATCACTTTCTTCTATTAATTTTGGAAATATTTTTTTAATTTTATTTATTAATATTGATGGTCTTAAAGATTTTCCATCTATATCTGATTGATTATATGATAAAAATATTTTTTCTTCTGCTGTTGAAAATATTTTATATATATTAAAATTATCTTCATATAAACTTTCTAAAGTTGTTTTAGCAAGTTCTATTCCATCTTGTTTTAGTTTTTCTCTGTCTAAATCATTTAAAAATCCTTCATCTTTTTTTGCATTTTGGAATACTCCATCATTTAAACCAATTATATATGTAGCTTTTACCTTATGGCTTCTAGATCTATCTACATCTCCAATTATTACTTGGTCTTGAGTTTCGGGAATTTTACCAAGTTCACTATTTTTTAATCCAATTTTGAAAATTTGAACAAATTTATCTATAGTTATTTTATCATCTTTAAATATTATTGCTATATCATCTAATACACTCATAATTATATTTAAAGTAAGTACATATTCATTTGCATATTCAATTAAATTTTGATTTTCAAACTCTACAATTTTCTGACTTATCTTTGATTCTATGTTTTGGTTAATTAAGAAATTATATAAATTAACACATATACTTTCTGCATCTTTTTTATTATCTATATTTTCTTTTAACTCTAATAATGGATTTACTATTTGTTTTCTTATCTCATTTAAGTTATCAATTTTTTGTTTATCTTCCTCATTTTCATATCCATATATAAAATCATTTTTCCATTTATCTTTTTGTATTCCATATTTTATAACATAATTTTCTAATTCAAATATCTTATCTTGATCAATTTCTAAAAATCCTGATTTTATATAATTAAACATTGCTTTGTATGACCAATTTTTTGAAAATACATCTAGTATACTTAAAACATATTTTACTATTGCATTCTGATTTAAATCTTTTTTTTCATCAATAAATACAGGTATATCATATTTTTCAAATATAGCCTTAATTAAATTTGAATATGTGTCTATATTTTTAGTAATAACTGATATATCTTTATATCTATATTCATTTGTTTTTATAAGTTTTACTACTTGTCTAGCAACTTCTTCTATTTCAGAATAAGGATCTTTTGCTAAAAACAATCTAATATTTTCTACTTTTTCTTCATATTTTTTATAATTATTTTTATATAAATTATCTTCTAAATGGATAAGTTCTAAGTTTTTAAATCTTTTTACTACTTCTAAATTAATCTTTTGTATTTTAATATTTTCTTTTTCTGCTAAATCTATTATTTTTGATATTGTTATTTTATTTGTATAATATATATCTGTTTCTGGTATTGTATTTAAATTTAAATGATTACTACAAATTGTTATATTAACTTCTTTTGCTATTTTAAGTAATTTTCTTATTATTTCATACTCTTGACTCGTAAATCCCACAAATTCATCAATATATATTATGCTATCTTTAAACATATCTGATTTATCTATTTTTTCAGATAACATTGTTAGTAAATCTGTTTCATCTATGTATTTATTTTGAATATGTTCTTGAAAATCTTTATAAATTAAATTTATATCTTGTAATTTAGTTTTTAAATACTCATCCTCTTGGTTTTTAATTTCTTCTTCTAAATTTTCTACTAAAATATTATGTTTTTTTAGCTCACTTATTGCATTTATAGCTATGTCAACATTATCATCAGATTTTCCTAAAAACTTTAGTTTTTTATTTTGTTTGTTTAATATACTATATATAAGCATTGCTTTACCAGTCTTTGATAATGTTTCTCTCTTTATTCCACCTACTTCTGATAAAATTCTATATGCCATTCTATTAAATGTTATAACTTCTGCATTTAATACTGCTTCATTTCCTATTGCTTCCATAAGTTTTTTTTCAGCAGTAAATGAAAATTGTTCTGGAGTTATTATATATATTTTATTTTCTTTTTTTACTAAATCTGATACTTCTTTAAAGCAAAAATCGCTTTTTCCTGTTCCAGATTTTCCATATATTATTTTTAAACTCATTTCTTAGTTTATGCTCCTTCTTCTCTTCTCCAATAAAATAAATATTGTTGTGCTAGTCCTGCTAAGTTACCAAATTTTTCTTGTGCAATTTTCTCTATTTGTTTTTTATTTACTTTTGTTTCATCAGGATTCTTTATATATAAATCATTTATAACTCTTCTTACCCAAACATCTATTGGAAATACTTCAAATCTTTTTAATGTAGAAAATAGTAAAATACAATCTGCAACTTTTGGTCCAACTCCTGATAATTTCAATAATTCTTCTCTTACTAAAATTGTATCTTTTTCCTTTTGTAGATTTTCTAAATCTATTTTTTTATCTAAAACCACATGTGTTGTTTCATATAATCTTACATCTCTAAACCCTAATCCCAATTTTCTATACTCTTGTATTGTTACATTTTTAAGTTCTTCTGGTGTTGGAAAAGTATAATATTTTTCATTATTCCATATAATCTCTTTTCCAAAATTTTTAGATAATCTTTCTATAATTCCTTTAATTCTTGGAATATTATTGTTTGCAGATATTATAAAAGATATAATAGTTTCCCATAAATCTTGATTTAAAATTCTAATTCCATTTCCATATTTTATACTTAAATTTACATTTTCATCTACTTTTGATAACTGCATTTTTATTTTTTCATAATCTCTATTTAAATCAAAATAATCTGTTACTATATCTTTTAAATTATCTTCACACATACCTGTAAATATTATTTTTTGATTTTGTTTTTTTACATTTATAACACCTTGTTTTATTACACCTGTATAACTTCCATCAATTTGTTTATTCCATCTAAAACATTGCCCACATTCAAATATATGAGCAAGTTCAAATGAATTACAATTTTCTAATATATATTTTTGTTTTTTCATATTAATTCTCCTAAATTTTCTAGCTATATTTTATCATAAGGTTGTATGTTTTTCAATATTGATTATTATGTAAATTTATGGTATAATATATTTATCACAAATATGGTGATTTGTAACTAATAGTTTTTTTGTAATTATGAAAGGAGCTTTTTATGACATTAGAAAACTTTAATGAATTAGTTTTTGTTCATCGGCTATGCACATGGTTAGAAGAAAAAGGAATGACATATGAATATTTCTTCGATATTCTTGGAGAAACAATAGATCTTGTTTTTCCTTTACAAATAACAGAATTCTCTTGCCATGATGACTCATCATTTAGCTTTAAATGTAAAAGCGGAAATGTATCTTACTATATTACATTAGATTCAGATTCACTTTGTCCTAGAGGCATAGTCATTTCAAAAAAACATTGGTCAAACAAGATATTAATATAGTAATATTAATATTAATACCAAAAAGAATAATAGGAAAACTTCCTATTATTCTTTTTTAAATCCTTCACCAAATACTTCTCTAGCATTTGATAAAATTATAAAACAATTTGGGTCTATTTTATTTGCTATTTCCTTTATTTTTGCAACATCTCCTCTAGGTGCTGCACAAACTAATACTAGTTTATCCTTTTTAGTGTACATACCTTTTCCATATAATCCTGTTACTCCTCTTTCAATGCTTTTTTCTATTTTTTGTGATATTTTTTCGCTTTTATCTGATATTATAAGTATTAATTTCGTAAAATATATACCTTCAAATACAATATCAATCATTTTTCCATTTAAGTAAATTGCAATAGCTGAATATAGTCCTATTTCTATCTGTTTAAAGAAAAATACATTTAAAGAAATAATTATAATATCCATAATTACAATAACTGTTCCCATTCTAATTTTTGGATTATATTTTCTAAGTATATTTGAAACTAAATCAGTACCTCCAGTAGAAGATTTTGATTTAAGTATTATTGAAGTTCCAATTCCTATAACTATTCCTCCATATATACATGCTAAAAATCTATCATTTGTTAATGGCTTAAATTTTTCAAAAAAATCTATAAAAACTGATAAACTTAATGTCCCTAATAAAGACTTTATAAAAAATTTCTTCCCTATTTTATATATTGCAATTAAAAATAAAGGAATATTAAGTGTTAAGATTACTATACCCATCGGTATATGCAATAAATAATATGCTATTGTTGCAATACCTGAAAAACCTCCTGATGATAATTGGTTTGGTAACAAAAAAAATGATATCCCTGCTGCCATTATTGCAGATCCTAATATTGTGCCTAAAAATTCTAAAATGATATTTTTTATATTAATTTTACTAAAATCCATAAAAATCACCTATATTACAATTATTTGTAAATATAAGTGATTTTATACTTAAATATTATTCATCTAAAAAATCATTATATGTTTTAGTAATTTCTATTTTTGATTTTCCTTGTTTAATAGCTTCATCTTGTTTAACAATTAAATCAACATCATATATATCTTTTAATTTATGTACATTTTCTTTTTTATGACCTATAACATTGTTAACATCTATAGGATTTATTGTAACTTCTACTTCTTTTACTTTTACATTTAATTTTTTTATTTTAGATACAACAGCATCATACCACATAGCTGATTCTACTAATTGCCTAAATGCAGGATGATATGGACCTGCAACAACTTCACTTGCATCTTCTTCAGGGTCTGTTATTGTATCTGTATTTTGAAGTCCTATTCTTATTACATCTATTTTCTTTTTTATAAACATTGCAATTAATTCTTTACATGTTTCAACTGCTTGTGTAACTGTAATAGGTTCATATTCTCCATTTTTATATTCTTCTTCAAGCTTAGTATTTTTTATTACTAGTACTGGATATATTCTTACCATTTTAGGTTTTAATTTTATTAATGCTTTTGCAGTATTAATTTCATCAATTCTTGTACTTTCTGGAAGTCCTACCATCATTTGATGTCCTAATTTAAATCCATACCATCTTATTAATTTAGAAGCTTTTTTTACATCTTCAAATTTATGTCCTCTATTGCTTCTTTTTAAAATATAATCATTTGCTGATTGTACTCCAAGTTCTATAGTTTCAACTTTATATTTTTTTAGCATTTTTAATATTTCTTTATTAATATAATCTGGTCTTGTAGATATTCTTATACTATCTATCTTTTTTTCTTGAATATATTCATATGCTGCGCTTAATAGTTCTTCTTGTACTTTCATATCTATACCTGTAAAGCTACCTCCAAAAAAAGCAACTTCTTTATATGAATCTTCATCCCTTAAATTTTTTAAATAATCTTCTATAATCTTTTTTACATCTTTTTTTGTAATCATTTTTGTTTGTCCACTTATAGATTTTTGATTACAAAAAATACAATCATTTGGACATCCTAAATGTGGTACGAATATTGGTATTATATATTGATTTTTCATTTTTACACCTCTTAACTATTATTTTTTAAATTTTCTAATGCTTTTTTTGCTGCTTGCATCTGAGCTTCTTTTTTACTTTTTCCAATACCTGTAGCTAACACTTTATCATTGCATGTAACTTCTGATTGGAATACTTTATCATGATCTGGTCCTTTTTCATTTATAATATTATACTTAATAACAACTTCACCATGCTCTTGTAGTTTTTCTTGTAATACTGTCTTATAATCTTTTACTCCTACATTTTTAGTAGCTATTTCTATATCATCTTTTAAATTATCTATTATAAAATCTATTACTGGGTTTAATCCTCCATCTAAGAACATTGCAGCTATTACTGCTTCAACACTATCAGCTAAAATTGCAGGTCTTGTTTTTCCTCCTGACATTTTCTCAGATTTTCCAAGATATAAGAAATCACTAAAATTATGCATTTTTGCAACTTTATATAGGCTTTTTTCACAAACAACAGTTGCCCTAACTTTAGTCATTTCTCCTTCTTTTAAGGAAGTATAATTTTCATATATATATTTACTTGATACAAATTCTAATATACTATCTCCTAAAAATTCTAACTTCTCATTACTCTCTATCTTCTTTTCATATGCATATGAAGTGTGAGTTAATGCTTTTTTTAGTAAATTTATATCTTTAAAATTATATCCTATCTCTTGCTGTAATCTTTCTAATTCCATATTTTCACCTCTTTTCTTTTATGATTATATACTATTTTATTATATTTGAAAAGTAATATTATAAATTTTATTTTATATTCTCAATATTAAAAACTATACAAAAGTATAGTTTTTAATAATTTATATTATAATTTATCTATTTCTTCTTTACTTAATCCTGTAACTTCCATTATGAATTCTGTTGAATTTGATTTTTGTTTTAATATTTTTGCTATTTCTTTATTTCTTTGTTTTATTCCTTCTTCTTTCCCCTCTTTTATTCCTTTTCTTATTCCTCTATTTAAAATTTTTCTATTTTCTTTATCTATCATTTCTAATACTGCTAACATCTCTCCACCTCCTCTTTTTTCTATCTTTATTATTGATTTTTCTGTACTTCTCTCTTTCTCTATTATTATAGCCTTTGATAAAAATGTCTCTTCTTGTGTAGCATATTAATTTGTATAGTCTTTAATAATTTATATTATAATTTATCTATTTCTTCTTTACTTAATCCTGTAACTTCCTTTATGAATTCTGTTGAATTTGATTTTTGTTTTAATATTTTTGCTATCTCCTTTTTCCCTTCTTTTATTCCTTCTTGTTTCCCTTTTCTTATTCCTCTATTTAAAATTTTTCTATTTTCTTTATCTATCATTTCTAATACTGCTAACATCTCTCCACCTCCTCTTTTTTCTATCTTTTTTATTAATCTCTCTGTTATCTCATTATTATCTATTTTCCTTCTTAATATTAAGTCTATTATCTTTGATAATAACTCCCTTTGCTC
>CANQXY010000012.1 GCA_947627935.1 uncultured Clostridia bacterium
ATGGTTCTATGTATCATAGAAGACCAGGTTCAATGGGACCAACATCTACACCAGGTAGAGTATTTAAAGGTAAAAAACTTCCAGGACATATGGGAAGAATTACTGTAACAATACAAAACTTAGAAGTTGTTAAAGTTGATATAGATAAGAATGTATTATTAATAAAAGGTAGTGTTCCAGGACCAAAAGGAGCTATCTTAAAAATAAAATCAGCTGTAAAGGCTACTAAATAGAGGGAAGGAGGAATACGAAAATGCCAAAAGTAGACGTATATGATATTAAAGGTAAAAAAGTTAGTGATGTAGATTTAAGTGAAGCAGTATTTGGAATTGAACCAAATGAAAATATAGTACATACAGTATTACTTAACTACTTAGCTAATCAAAGACAAGGTACTCAAAGTACAAAGACAAGAAGCGAAGTTAGTGGTGGTGGTAAAAAACCATGGAGACAAAAAGGAACAGGTAGAGCAAGACAAGGAAGTATTCGTGCTCCACAATGGATTAAAGGTGGTATAGCTTTAGGTCCAAAACCACGTTCATATAAATATAAAGTTAATAAAAAAGAAAGAAGACTTGCTATTAGATCAATATTAAGTTCTAAAGTAATAGAAAAAGAATTAACTGTTGTTGATAAATTAGAATTAAAAGAAATTAAAACAAAAACAATGGTTAAAGCTTTAAAAGATTTAAAAGTAGAAGGAAAAACATTAATAGTATTAGCTGATAAAAACTTAAATGTTGAAAATTCATCTAGAAATATAGAAGGTGTAAAAACAATTTTAATAAACAACATAAATGTATTTGATTTATTAAAATATAACAATTTAGTTTTACCTCTAGATACTGTTAAGAAATTAGAGGAGGTGTACGCATAATGTTAGCAGAAGAAGTTATAGTAAGACCAATAGTTACTGAAAAAAGTAATGATGGATTACAAGAAGGAAAGTATACTTTCGAAGTAAACAAAAAAGCAACTAAAGTTGAAATAGCAAATGCGGTAGAAAAACTTTTTGAAGTTAAAGTATTAAAAGTTAATACAATGATGGTAAATGGAAAGAAAAAAAGAGTAGGATATCATCAAGGAAAAACATCTGACTGGAAAAAAGCTATTGTTACAATAGATACAAACCCATCAGATAAAACATATTTAGCAAAAGGCGGAAAGGAAACTAAAGCAAACAAAAAATTCAAAGATTCAATTGATGAATTTATGGGAGCTTAAGTAGAAAGGATGTGTTTTGATATGCCAATGTCAGAAAAAGCAAAAAATTTCAGAGAAGATTTTAGAAAATATATTAACAGAGATTTAACAAAAGAAAGCATAGACACATATTTTGATGGAAAAAATAGAAGAGTTTATAATGAAGAATATATAGGAAAAACAGGGATGGCTGGACGAAAATCAAAAAAAGAAGATTATGAACCAGAAATCTAATATTATCTGGAAATAACCAGGAAAATAAATAATATCTGCAGTGCGGAGCAGGAAAAAATCCGTAAGTGAAAAATAAAGGAGAGAATTAAATCATGGGAATGAAACATTTTAAAGCATATACACCATCTAGAAGAAATATGACAGTTTCTACATTTGAAGAAATTACAAAAAAGACTCCTGAAAAATCTTTATTAGAAACAAAAAAGAAAAATGCAGGAAGAAACTCATATGGTAGAATAACTGTACGTCATCAAGGTGGAGGAAATAGACAAAAATATAGAGTAATAGATTTTAAACGTAAAAAGGATGATATGGAAGCTACAGTAATAGGAATCGAATATGATCCAAATCGTAGCAGTAATATTGCATTAATAGAATACAAAGATGGAGAAAGAGCATATATATTAGCTCCACAAGGATTAACAGATGGAGATAAAGTTGTATCAGGAGATAAAGCTGATATAAAACCAGGAAATTGTATGCCAATATCAAATATACCAGTAGGTACAATGATACACAACATAGAATTAAATCCAGGTCAAGGTGGAAAATTAGTAAGAAGTGCTGGTCAAGAAGCACAACTTATGGCTAAAGAAGGAAAATATGCACATGTAAGACTTCCTTCAGGAGAAATGAGATTAATATTATCTAGATGTAGAGCAACTATAGGAACTATAGGAAATGCAGATCACGAAAATATTAAAATTGGTAAAGCAGGTAGAAAAAGACATATGGGTATTAGACCAACAGTTAGAGGTTCTGTAATGAACCCAGTAGATCACCCTCATGGTGGTGGTGAAGGTAGAGCACCTGTAGGACACGCTGGACCAATGACACCTTGGGGTAAACCAGCTCTTGGATACAAGACAAGAAATAAAAAGAAATTATCAAATAAATTTATAGTTAAGAGAAGAAAATAATCTTGGGAGGAGGAAAATAAGATATGTCAAGATCAAGTAAAAAAGTACCTTTTGTAGCTCCAGAATTATTAAAAAGAGTTGAAGCTATGAATGAATCAGGTAACAAAGATGTTCTAAAAACATGGTCAAGAGCATCAACAATATATCCACAAATGGTTGGTCATACAATAGCTGTTCATGATGGAAGAAAACATGTTCCAATTTATATTACAGAAGAAATGATCGGTCATAAATTAGGCGAATTTGCTCCTACAAGAACATTTAAAGGTCATGCAGGAGAAAAAACATCAAAAGTTAATTAGTAAATAAGTAAATTAAGGAGGGAAAATCCGTGGAAGAAACAACAGTAATAGAAGCAAAAGCTACTCTTAAATATGCAAGGATATCTTCAAGAAAAGTAAAAATAGTTGCAGATTTAATAAGAGGAAAAAATGTAGATGAAGCTTTAGCAATAGTTAAATTTACACCAAAGGCTTCTTCTGAAATAATAGAAAAATTATTAAAATCAGCAATTGCTAATGCTGAAAATAATCATGATATGAAACATGAAAATTTATATGTTGCTGAAATATATGCAAATCAAGGTCCAACATTAAAAAGAATAAGACCTGCAGCAAAAGGTTCAGCAGTAAGAATTAGAAAAAGAACAAGTCATATAACAATAGTATTAAGAGATGACAAATAAGAAAGGAGGATTTAAGGATAATGGGACAAAAAGTACATCCAACAGGTGTAAGAGTTGGAATAATAAGAGATTGGAATTCTAAATGGTATGCAAATTCTAAAAATTTTGCAGATTATTTAGTAGAAGACCAAAAAATCCGTAAATTTATTAAGAAAAAATTATATGCTGCTGGAATTTCTAAAATAGAAATTGAAAGAACAGCAAAATTTGTTAAAGTAAACGTTTTTGCAGCTAAGCCTGGTATAGTTATAGGAAAAGGTGGAGCAGGAGCTGAAAGTGTAAAACAAGAATTAGCAAAAATGATACAAAAAGATGTTAATTTAAATATAGTTGAGGTAAAAAATGCTGATGTAGATGCACAATTAGTTGCTGAAAACATAGCAGGTCAACTAGAAAGAAGAATTTCATTTAGAAGAGCTATGAAACAATGTATGCAAAAATCTATGAAAGCAGGTGCTTTAGGAATTAAAACTGCAGTATCTGGAAGATTAGGTGGAGCTGACATGGCTAGAACAGAATTTTATA
Source organism: uncultured Clostridia bacterium (assembly GCA_947627935.1). GTDB lineage: Bacteria > Bacillota > Clostridia > TANB77 > CAG-508 > CAG-269. The sequence continues at coordinate 3,568 of CANQXY010000012.1, forward strand.
AAGAAGGTACAATACCACTACAAACTTTAAGAGCTGATATAGATTATGGATTTGCAGAAGCAGATACAACATATGGAAAAATAGGTGTTAAAGTTTGGATATATAAAGGTGAAGTTCTTCCAACAAAGAAAGTGGAAGGAGGAGACAAATAATGCCATTAATGCCAAAAAGATCTAAATTTAGAAAAATGCAAAAAGGTAGAAATAGAGGTAAAGCATCAAGAGGAAATACAGTTAGTGAAGGAGAATATGGAATTCAAGCTTTAGAAGCTGGATGGATTACAGGTAATCAAATAGAGGCAGCCCGTATTGCTATGACTCGTTATATAAAAAGAGGTGGAAAAGTTTGGATAAAAGTTTTCCCAGATAAACCAATAACAGCAAAGCCAATTGGTACTCGTATGGGTAAAGGTAAAGGTGCTCCAGAAGCATGGGTAGCAGTTGTAAAACCAGGTAGAGTTATGTTTGAAATAGCAGGTGTACCTGAAGAAATAGCAAAAGAAGCCCTAAGACTTGCAAAAAATAAATTATCTGTAAAAACAAAAATTATTGCAAGAGAAACTTTAAATGAGGTGGGTGATAATGATGAAGATAAATAAAATAAGAGAAATGTCTTCACCAGAATTAGAAAAAGAATTAGGTGAACTAAAATCAGAATTATTCAAATTAAAATTTAGTTTAGCTACAAACGGATTAGATAATCCTATGAAAATAAAAGAAGTTAAAAAAGATATAGCTAAAATAAATACAGTATTAACAGAAAGAAAAATAGCTGATAGTAAAAAAGCATAATAGAAAGGAGAAATCTAAATGGAAGAAAGAAATCTTCGTAAAGTTATGATTGGTACTGTTACATCAAATAAAATGGACAAAACAGTAGTAGTTGCTGTTGAAACAAGTGTTAGTCATAAAGTATATGGAAAAACTGTTAAGAGAACATATAAGTTAAAAGCACATGATGAAGAAAACAGTTGTCAAATAGGAGACAAAGTAAAAGTAATGGAAACAAGACCACTTTCTAAAGATAAAAGATGGAGAGTAGTTGAAATTGTTGAAAAAGCAGTAATAAAATAAAACGTAAATAAAACCGATTAAGGAGGAAAATGAGCATGGTACAACAACAAACAATATTAAAAGTAGCAGATAATACTGGTGCTAAAGAAATTATGTGTATCAGATGTTTAGGTGGTTCTTTCAGAAAAACAGCAAATATTGGTGATGTTATAGTTGCTTCAGTTAAAACAGCAACACCAGGTGGCGTTGTAAAAAAAGGTGAAGTAGTAAAAGCTGTTATAGTAAGAACAAAAAGAGGATTAAGAAGAGCAGATGGTTCATATATAAAATTCGATGAAAATGCAGCTGTAATTATAAAAGAAGATGGTAACCCAAGAGGAACTCGTATCTTTGGACCAGTTGCAAGAGAATTAAGAGATAAGGAGTATATGAAAATTTTATCATTAGCTCCAGAAGTTCTTTAATTATAATACAAAATTAACCAAAAAAACGAAGAAGGAGGTTAAACTCAATGAAAATAAAAAAAGGTGATACTGTTGAAGTTTTATCAGGAAATGATAAAGGAAAAACAGGAGAAGTTTTAGAAGTTATGCCAAAAGACGAAAAGGTAGTAGTTAAAGGCGTAAATATAAGAAAAAAACATGTAAAACCTAGAAAACAAGGAGAAGAAGGCGGAATAATTCCAGTTGAGTGTGCAATACATAGTAGTAAAGTTAATGTAGTTTGCCCTAAATGTGGAAAAGCTGCTAAAGTAGGATATATTATAGAAAAAGATAAAAAAGTTCGTGTTTGTAAAAAATGCGGATCAAAGTTAAAATAGTAGAAAGGAGGATTAACAAACAATGGAAAAACTTAGAGAACAATATGAAAAAGAAGTAATCCCAGCATTAATGAAAAAATTTGAATATAAATCAATTATGCAAGTTCCAAAACTTGATAAAATAGTTATAAATATTGGTTTAGGAGATACTAAAGAAAATCCTAAAGCATTAGAAAATGCAATGAATGATTTAGCACAAATTACAGGTCAAAAACCAGTAATAACAAAAGCTAAAAAATCTATTGCAGCATTTAAATTAAGAGAAGGCGTAAACATTGGATGTAAAGTAACTTTAAGATCTGATAAAATGTATGATTTTGCATATAAATTATTTAATATAGCTCTTCCTAGAGTTAGAGATTTTAGAGGTGTTTCAAGCAATTCTTTTGATGGTAGAGGAAATTATTCAATGGGTATAAAAGAACAATTAATATTCCCAGAAATTGAGTATGATAAAATAGATAAATTAAGAGGTATGGATATTATATTTGTAACTACAGCTAAATCTGATGAGGAAGCTAAAGAATTATTAACTTTATTAGGAATGCCTTTTAAAAAATAATTAGTCAGAATGAAAGGAGAAAACTATGGCTAAGAAGTCAATGAAAATAAAACAAGCAAGACCACAAAAATTTAAAACTAGAGAATATAATAGATGTAAATTATGTGGTAGACCACACGCATATATAAGAAAATATGGAATTTGCCGTGTTTGTTTTAGAGAATTAGCACATAAAGGTGAAATTCCAGGAGTAAAAAAAGCAAGTTGGTAAAATTTGTGTAAAGGAGGAAAAAAATGAATATAACAGATCCAATTGCAGATATGTTAACAAGAATAAGAAATGCAAATAGTTCTAAACATAAAACTGTAGATGTACCTGCATCAAATATGAAATTAGCAATAGCTGAAATTTTATTTAAAGAAGGATATATAAAATCTTTTGAAGAAATAAAAAATGATAATCAAGGAATCATAAGAATTACTCTTAAATATGATGAAAAAGGAAAAAGAGTAATTGATGGATTAAAAAGAATTAGTAAACCAGGATTAAGAGTATATGCTGGAAAAGAAGAATTACCAAAAGTTTTAAATGGTTTAGGAATTGCAATTATTTCTACATCTAAAGGTTTAAAAACTGATAAAGAAGCTAGAGAAGAAGGAATAGGTGGAGAAGTATTAGCTTATATTTGGTAAACTTTTAAGTAAAGGAGGAAAACAAAAAATGTCAAGAATAGGAAATAGTCCTATTACAGTACCTGCTGGAGTTGAAGTAAAAGTAGATGGACAAAAAGTTACTGTAAAAGGGCCAAAAGGTACATTAGAAAGAGAAGTACATAAAGACGTTTCTATAGAAATAAATGAAAATATTGTTAAAGTTTTAAGAAAAGATGATGAACCTGCAACAAAAAGTTTACATGGTTTAACAAGAACTTTAATTAATAATATGATAATAGGTGTAACAGAACAATTCAGCAAAGAATTACAAATAAATGGTGTTGGATATAGAGTTCAAAAACAAGGTAATGATTTAAATCTTACACTTGGATATTCTCATCCAGTAATATTTAAAGCACCTGAAGGAATTACTTTTGATGTTCCAAATCCAAACACAATAATTGTAAAAGGTATGGATAAAGAATTAGTTGGTCAAACAGCAGCAGTTGTAAGAAGTAAAAGACCACCAGAAGTATATAGAGGAAAAGGTATTAAATATGCTGATGAAGTTATTAGACGTAAAGAAGGAAAAACAGGTAAATAAAGTTTGAAAAAATCATAAATATAAAATTTTATGAAAGGAGAAATAAAATGGTAAAAAAGACAGATAGAAAAACTGAAAGAACTAGAAGACATATAAGAGTTAGAACTAAAGTATCTGGAACAGCAGAAAGACCAAGATTATGTGTATATAGAAGTAATACAAATATATATGCACAAGTTATAGATGATGTAGCTGGAAATACTTTAGTAAGTGCTTCTACATTAGATAAATCAGTTAAAACAAAAAAATCTAATAAAGAAGCAGCAAAAGAAGTTGGAGCTTTAATTGCTAAAAAAGCATTAGAAAAAAATATCAAAACAGTAGTATTTGACCGTGGCGGATATATTTATCATGGTATAATAAAAGAATTAGCAGAAGCTGCAAGAGAAGGTGGCTTAGAGTTTTAAAAAAGGAGGGAAAACAAAAACCTATGGAAGAAAATAATACATTAGAGTTAAAAGAAAAAGTAGTTGCTATTAACAGAGTAGCTAAAGTTGTTAAAGGTGGTAGAAATTTTAGATTTAGCGCTGTAGTAGTTGTTGGAGATGAAAATGGACACGTAGGTGTTGGAAATGGTAAAGCAGCTGAAGTTCCAGATGCAATCAAAAAAGCAATACAAGAAGCTAAAAAGAATTTATTAGAAGTTCCAATTGTAGGAACAACTGTACCACATGAATTTGTAGGAAAATTTGGTAGTGCAAATGTTATGCTTAAACCTGCAACAGTAGGTACTGGAGTTATAGCAGGAGGAAGTGTTAGACCAGTATTAGAGCTTGCTGGATATAAAGATATAAGAACAAAAGTTATTGGAACAAACAATCCAAGAAACGTTGTTTATGCTACAATTGAAGGACTAAAAGCAATGCAAACAGTAGAACAAGTAGCTAAAAAAAGAGGTAAAAAAGTAGAAGAAATTATTTAATTGTGGTTGGAGGTTTGAAGTTGGTAATTTATAACTTTAAATACTCTATACCAAAGATATACAAATGGAGTTGAAAGATGAAATAGTAATAAATTACTAATCTCAAGCTTCCAACAGCCAACATTAAATTAAGGAGGTGCAACGCATAAATGAAAATAGACGAATTAAAACCATCTGTGAAAAAGACTGAAAGAACTAGAAGAGGTAGAGGTATAGGATCAGGATTAGGAAAAACTTCTGGAAAAGGACATAAAGGTCAAAAAGCAAGAAGCGGTGGTGGAGTAAGAAGAGGATTTGAAGGTGGTCAAACACCATTATATAGAAGATTACCAAAAAGAGGATTTACAAATATTCATGCTAAAGATTATACAGAAGTAACTTTAACAATGTTAAATAAAAGTAAAAGTACTGATGTTACAGCTGAAACTCTTTTAGAAGAAGGAATAATCGGTAAAATAAATGATGGAATAGTTGTTTTAGCTACAGGAAATTTAGAGAAAAAACTAAATGTTAAAGCAAAAAGATTTACTGCATCAGCTAAAGAAAAAATTGAAGCTTTAGGCGGAAAGGCTGAGGTGATTTAATTGTTTAAAACAATAAAAAATGCAATAAAGACACCAGAAGTTAGAAAGAAACTTTTTTATACATTAATATTAATAATAATATTTAGACTTGGATGTTATATAACTGTACCAGGGGTTGATATAATAGAATTAAATACAGCGATGTCATCAAGTAATGGAATTAGTGGATTAATAGACTTAATATCAGGAGGAGCTTTTTCTAGGTTTTCTGTATTTGCTATGTCTATTACTCCATACATTACAGCTTCAATTGTTATACAACTATTAGGAATGGTTATACCTTCATTAGAAAAATTAACTAAAGAAGGTGGAGAAGAAGGTAGAAAGAAAATTAATAAATACACAAAAATGTTAACAATAGTGTTATCATTAGTTGAATCTATAGGAATTTATTTATCTTATAGTTCATCTGGTATATTTGTTAATCCTGGATTATTAACAGGAGCTTTAGTAGTAATAGGACTTGTTGCTGGTACTTCAATACTTATGTGGCTTGGAGAACAAATAACAGCAAAAGGAATTGGAAATGGAATATCTATTATAATCTTTATAGGTATCATTTCAGGTTTACCATCTTTAGTGCCAACTGTATGGAATCTTATTGTTACAGAAAATGGATTTAGTACAACAGGTCTATTATTAGGATTAGGATTAATAATAGGTGCTATTATATTAGTTGCAGGTGTTGTGTTTGTACAACAAGCTGAAAGAAAAGTACCTGTACAATATTCTAAAAAAGTAGTTGGAAGAAAAATGGTAGGAGCACAAAATACACATATACCATTAAAACTTGCTATGGCAGGTGTTATGCCAATAATATTTGCATCATCATTTATGACATTTCCAGCTATAATTATACAAATATTTGTTAAAGATATAGCAACACAAACAGGATTCTTAGCAGGACTATATAAATTTTCAATAGCTACATCTTCATCACAAGTAGGTATTGGATATTCAATAGCAAATGCTATAGTATACTTATTACTAATTATGGCATTTACATATTTCTATACATATGCAACATTTAATCCAGCAGAAGTATCTAATAATATAAAGAAAAATGGTGGATTCATTCCAGGAATAAGATCTGGAAAACCAACAACAGATTATTTATCATCAATAATATCAAAATTAACACTTTTTGGTGGATTCTTCTTAGCAGTAATTGCAATATTACCAATGCTTTTAAGATTTACATCATTAAATGTGGCATTTGGTGGTACATCAATATTAATTGTCGTTGGTGTTGCGTTAGAAACAGTACAACAATTAGAATCTCAATTAGTAATGAGACATTACAAGGGATTTTTAGAATAAAAGAAATTGTGTCAGAGGTTTATCCTCTGTCACATTTTCGAGTTTAATATGTTTTTTAATAATTATTATAAAATAGTAGTTATTAAAAAGGTTGTTAAACCAAAAGATAAAATTAATAAGGAGTGTTGTTTTATGATTATTATTATGCTAGGAGCACCAGGAACAGGAAAGGGTACGGTTGCAGGTATATTATCTGAAAAATTAGGAATACCTCAAGTTTCAACAGGTGATATATTTAGAAAAAATATAAAAGAAGAAACAGAACTTGGTAAAATAGCAGAAGAATATATATCAAAAGGAAAATTAGTTCCAGATAATATTACAATTGAAATAGTAAAAGATAGATTAAATGAAAAAGATGTAGAAAATGGTGTTATTTTAGATGGATTTCCAAGAACTCTAGGGCAAGCAGAAGAATTAGAAAAAATATTAATAAAAGATAATAAAAAAGTAGATATGGTAATAAATCTTACTACACCAGAAGAAGAAATAATAGAAAGAGTTTCAAATAGAAGAGTATGTAGTAATCAGGATTGTAAAGCTGTATATAATGTTGTTTTAAATCCACCTAAAGAAGAAGGAATATGTGATAAGTGTGGAAGTCATTTAGTAAAAAGAGAAGATGATAATCCTGAAACTACTAAAAAAAGAATACAAACATATTTAGATTTAACAGATCCATTAATTGAATATTATACAAACAAAGGAAATTTATTTACAGAAGTTGTAAGTAAAAATACTAAATTAGGTAAACAAGTTGCAGAAGATATAGTTTCTAAAATTAAGGGAGAATAAATAAAAATGGTAACCATTAAATCAAAAAAAGAAATTGAATATATGGAAGAAGCATGTAAAGTAGTTGCTCTAACTTATAAAAAATTAGAAGAATGTATAAAACCAGGAATGACTACATTAGAACTTGACAAAATAGCAGAAGATACTATGAGAAGTTTGGGAGCAATACCTGCTGAAAAAGGATATGATATTGGAATCAAAGGAGTTCCACCATATCCAGCAACTATATGTGTATCAATAAATGATGAAGTTATACATGGAATTCCATCTAAAAACAAAGTAATAAAAGATGGTGATATTGTAAGTGTAGATACAGTAGCCTTAAAAAATGGTTTTAATGGTGATGCTGCTAGAACTTTTTTAGTTGGAAATGTATCAAAAGATGCAAAAAGATTAGTTGAAGTTACAAAACAGGCGTTTTTTGAGGGAATTAAGTATGCTAAAAAAGGGAACAGAATAGGAGATATATCACATGCAATAGGTGAATATGTAGAGTCTCAAGGGTATTCAGTTGTAAGAGAGTTTCAAGGACATGGAATAGGAAGACAAATGCATGAAGATCCAGGTATACCAAATTATGGTAGGCAAGGAAGAGGAATAAGGTTAGAACCAGGAATGACTTTAGCAATAGAACCTATGGTAATACAAGGAAAACCAGGCATTTTAGAATTAGATGATGGATGGACAATTATAACAGAAGATGGAAGTTTGGCAGCACATTATGAAAATACAATTTTAATTACAGAAAAAGAGCCAAAAATCTTGACAATGCTTTAAAAATAGTATATACTGTATTAGTCATAATATAAAATGGCAAAAATATGCAAAAGCTCTATAAGGAGGCGATATCTTGGCTAAAGAAGATATTATAGAAGTAGAAGGAACAGTAGTAGAAACACTACCAAATACTAACTTTAAAGTTGAACTTGAAAATGGGCATCAAATATTAGCACATATTTCAGGAAAACTAAGAATGAATTATATAAAAATACTACCAGGTGATAAAGTAAAAGTAGAACTTTCACCATATGATTTAACAAGAGGGCGCATTACTTGGAGAGCAAAATAAATTTAAGTAAAAATATTAACCCAGATAAATGTAAATATTTTAGGAGGTGCAAAAATGAAAGTAAGACCATCAGTAAAGAAAATTTGTGACAAATGTAAAATAATAAAAAGAAAAGGTGTAATAAGAGTTATATGTGAAAATCCTAAACATAAACAAAGACAAGGATAATTTTGTTAATAACACAAATTCGGATAGCGGCTGTAAAACGATAAGTTTTTTTATCAGATTTGTGTTTATATATATGTCTAAAAAAATCTAGAGACTAGTTTATATACTAGTGCATTTCACCTTTAGATGTAATTAAAGACAAGCAATTTATAAAATAAAAAATTTTGGAGGTGCAAAAAAATATGGCTCGTATAGCAGGAGTAGATTTACCTAAAGAAAAAAGAGTAGAAATAGGACTTACATACATATATGGTATAGGTGTATCAAGTTCTAGAGTTATTCTAGAAAAAGCTGGAGTAAATCCAGATACTAGGGTAAAAGACTTAACAGATGATCAAGTTAATAACATTAGAAAAGTTATCGACGAATCATACAAAGTTGAAGGTGATTTAAGAAGAGAAATCGCTTTAAATATAAAAAGACTTACAGAAATAGGATGTTATAGAGGATTAAGACACAGAAAAGGTCTACCAGTTAGAGGACAAAGAACAAAAACTAATGCTCGTACAAGAAAAGGTCCTAGAAAATTAGTAAGTAAAAGTAAAAAATAGAATATAAAATTTTTGAAACAACAAAATAACGAGGAGGGAATTTTATAAAATGGCTGATAAAAATGTAACAAGAAAAACTGTAGCTAGAAGAAATAGAAAAAACATTGAAAAAGGTGAAGCACATATTCATTCTAGTTTTAATAATACAATAGTTACAATTACAGATACTCAAGGTAATGCAATATCATGGGGAAGTGCTGGAGAATTAGGATTTAAAGGTTCAAGAAAAAGCACACCATTTGCTGCAGGTCAAGTTGCAGAAACAGCTGCTAAAGCTGCTATGGAACATGGATTGAAATCTGTAGAAGTATTTGTTAAAGGACCAGGTTCAGGACGTGAAGCTGCAATAAGAGCACTTCAAACTGCAGGTCTAGAAATAAGTGCAATTAAAGATGTAACACCAATCCCACATAATGGTTGTAGACCACCAAAAAGAAGAAGAGTATAAAAAATAAAAAATTAGAAGAGGTGAAATAAAGATGTCAAGATATAAAGACGAACAATGTCGTGTTTGCCGTAGAGAAGGACAAAAATTGTTCTTAAAAGGTTCAAGATGTTATTCTGATAAATGTAGTATTTCTAGAAGAAATTATGCACCAGGACAACATGGACAAAAAAGAGCAAAATTATCTGAATACGGTACTCAATTAAGAGAAAAACAAAAAACAAAATCATATTATGGAGTCGGAGAAAGACAATTTAGAAAGTATTTTGATATGGCTTCAAATAAAAAAGGTGTAACTGGTGAAAACTTACTTCAAATATTAGAAAGTAGATTAGATAATGTTGTTTATAGATTAGGATTTGGATCTTCAAGAGCACAAGCTAGACAATTTGTAAACCATGGACTATTTGCAGTTAATGGAAAAAGAGTTGATATAGCTTCTTATCTAGTAAAAGCTGGAGATGTAATTTCTGTAAGAGAAATTAAAAAAGATAATCCAACTATAAAAGCTAATGTAGAAGAAAATCAAGCAAGACCAGTTCCAGAATGGTTAGAAAAAAATAGTGAAACTTTGAGTGGTAAAGTTGTTAGATTAGCATCTAGAGAAGATGTTGATATTCCAATTGAAGAACATTTAATAGTAGAGCTTTACTCAAAATAATATTTTTATATGTATTTTATATATTTTTATATATATTAGGAGGGAAAAATGATAGAATTTGAAAAGCCAAATATTGAATGTCTAGAAGTAGATGATACAAATAATTATGCAAAATTTGTATGTGAACCATTAGAAAGAGGTTATGGAGTAACAATAGGAAACTCTCTAAGAAGAATACTACTTTCATCACTTCCTGGTTGTAGCATAACAAGTGTAAAAATAGAAGGTGCATTACATGAATTTACAACAATACCAAATGTAGTAGAAGATGTACCAGAAATTATAGTAAATTTAAAAAGTGTAAGATTAAAATTTGATCAAAATGAAGAAAAAATCATTAGAATAGATTTTAAAGGAAAAGGTGAAGTTACTGCAGGTGATATTATAACAGATGGAACTGTAGAAATACTAAACCCTGACTTACATATAGCAACAGTTGCAGAAGGTGGACATCTTGTTATGGAAATGACAGCAGATATGGGTAGAGGATATAATTCTGCTGAAAAAAATAAAAAACCAGATCAAGATATATCAGTACTTCCAATTGACTCAATTTATACTCCAGTAAAAAAAGTAAACTATCAAGTTGAAAATACTAGAGTTGGTCAAATGGTAGATTATGATAAATTAGTTATTGAAGTTTGGACAGATGGAAGCTTAAAAGCATATGAAGCTTTAAGTTTAGCTGCTAAAGTAATGACAGGTCATTTAGAATTATTTATAGATTTATCTGAAGCAACAAAAAATACACAAGTAATGGTAGAAAAAGAAGAATCTAAGAAAGAAAAAGTTTTAGAAATGTCTATAGAAGAATTAGAATTATCTGTAAGATCATTCAATTGTTTAAAAAGAGCAGGTATTGCTACAGTTGAGGATTTAGCAAATAAAACTGAAACAGACATGATGAAAGTAAGAAACTTAGGTAAAAAATCTTTAGATGAAGTAACAAATAAATTACATTCTCTAGGATTAGATTTTGCCCAAGAAGAAGATTAATAGATTGTATGTATTTATTTTAAAGGAAGGTGAAAAAATTGGCTACAAATAGAAAATTAGGTAGAACTACTGATATAAGAAATTCAATGCTAAAGACATTAACTACTGATTTATTAGTACATGGTAAAGTTGAAACAACTTTACAAAGAGCTAAAGAAGTTAAATCTATAGCAGATAGTATAATATCATTAGCAATAAAAGAAAAAGATAATTTCGAAATGGTAGATCAAAAAGTCGTTAAAGCTAAACTTGATTCTAAAGGTAACAAAGTTACAGAATTAGTAAAAAGCAAAAACGGTAAAGAATACTTAAAAGTAGTTAAAGAAGAAACTACAGAAAGTAGACAAAAAGATATGCCATCTAGATTAAATGCTAGAAGAAAAATAATGAGAAAAACTAATAAAGTAACAGATAGCGAAGGTAATAAAATAGATTTACCAGCAAAATTATTTAATGAAATAGCTCCAAAGTATGAAGGAAGAGTTGGAGGATATACAAGAATAGTTAAAGCTGGACCAAGAAGAGGAGACGGAGCTGAAGTTGCTATATTACAACTTATATAAAAAGAGTCGTGCAAAGGCACGATTTTTTTTATTTAACATATAATACTCTAGGAGGCAATTATATGTTAAACTTTATAATAAACACAATTATTTGGACACTTGCTTTGTATGGATTATTTGAGATAATTAAAAACATAATATATATTTTTACATATACAAATTTAAAATCAGATGGAATTTATTTTATAGTAGCTACAAAAAATCAAGAAGAAAAAATAGAAGGATTTCTTCGTTCTATAATATTTAAAATACTTTATGGAAAAGAAGATTATATAAAAAATATAATAGTTACTGATTTAGACTCAAAAGATAATACAAAAGAAATAATAAAAAAATTATCACAAGACTATAAATGTATAAATATTATTACTTGGAAAGAGTGTAAAGAACTAATAGACAATGTTAATGAAAATTAGATATAAAATGAAAGTTAAAACCTTTCATTTTATTTTGTTTTATGTTAGAATTAAAAAAAATTAAGAAAAGAGGCTTAAATTGGAACTAAAAGGACAAGTTGTAGATATAATATATCAAAATGAAATAAATAGTTATATGATAGCAACATTTGAAATGGAAGAAGAAATAACAACTATAGTAGGTTATCTTCCATTTGTTAGTAGTGGAGATATGTTAAAAGTAATAGGTAAATATGTAGAACATAGAGATTATGGATTACAGTTTAAAGTAGATACATTTGAAAAAATTATGCCAGAAACAACAGAAGGTTTAGAAAAATATTTAGCAAATGGAAATATAAAAGGAATAGGACCTGCAACAGCTAGAAAAATAGTTAAACTTTTTGGAGAAGAAACTATACATATATTAAAATTTGAGCCTAATAAATTAGCACAAATAAAAGGAATATCAAAACAAAAAGCAATAGAAATATCAGAAAGTTTTATAGAAAACTGGGAAGTATGGCAAATAGTAGGATTTTTAGAAAAATTTAAAATAGGAGCAGAAAACGCTAAAAAAGTATATGACTTATTTGGTACAAATGCAATAGAAGAAATAGAATCAAATCCATATGTATTAATAGATATAGCAAGAGGAGTTGATTTTAATCAAATAGATAAAATGGCATTAGATTTAGGGATAGATTATACTAATTCAAAAAGAATAAAAAGTGGGATAAAATATGCATTAATAAGAGCTACATATAACGGACATTGTTGTACATTAAAAGAAAATTTAATAGATTTTGTAAAATCACTATTAAATGTAGATGAAGATATAGTAGATGATAATATAGTAAAATTAAAGCTAGAAGATGAAATTATAATTGAAAAAAGAGATAATGAACAAGAATGGATATATTTATACAACTTTTATAAAGCAGAGGAAGATGTTGCAAATATAATATTAAGATTAGATAATTATAAAAATGTAAAAAAAATAAAAAATATAAACTTAGAATTAAGTAAGGCTGAGAAAGATATAGATATAATTTTATCAGAAAAACAAAAAGAAGCAATAAAAGCTATAAATGAAAATAATGTAACAATTATAACAGGAGGACCTGGAACTGGTAAAACAACAATTATAAAAACAATAATAGATATATATAAGAAAAATAAATATAAACCAGTACTATGTGCACCAACTGGAAGGGCAGCTAAAAGAATGACAGAAACTACAAAAGAAGAAGCAAGCACTTTACATAGGTTATTAGAAATAGGAAAGATAAATGAAGATTATATAAAAAAGAAATACAATGATTATGAAGGTATGCCAATAGATGCAGATTTAATTATTGTTGATGAACTTTCAATGGTTGATATATTTTTAATGAAATATTTACTTAAATGCATATATCCTGGTACAAAACTTATATTAGTTGGAGATAGTGATCAATTAGCATCAGTAGGTCCAGGAAGTGTTTTAAAAGATATAATATCTTCCCAAAAGATTACTACTATTCATTTAGATAAAATATTTAGACAAGCTGCTAAAAGTAAAATAATATTAAATGCACATAGAGTAAATAATGGAATGCCTTTTTTAAAAAAAGATGAAGATGATATAGATACAAATGAAGATTTCTTTTTTATAAAAAAAGAGTCACAAGAAGCAATTTTATCTGAAGTTATATCACTATGTAATGGAAGATTAAAAAATTATGGAGATTATGATTTCTTTTCTAATATACAAGTTTTAACTCCTACTAAAAAAGGATTACTTGGAACTAAAGAACTAAATAAATCTTTGCAAGAAATATTAAATCCTCATAAAGATGGAGAAATAGAAAAAAATAGCATGGGAAGTATATATAGAATTCGGAGATAGAGTAATGCAAATAAAAAACAATTATGATATTTCGTGGCAAAGAGGTATAGATCAAATTGGAAGAGGAGTATTTAATGGAGAGATAGGAACTATTCAAGAAATAGATGATAAAAATAGATGTATGCAAGTAAAATTTGATGATGACAAAATATGTTGGTATGATTTTACTGAATTAGATCAGATAGAACATAGTTATTCTATTACAATACATAAAGCACAACGGAAGTGAATTCGATGTTGTTATTATGCCAATTGCACCATCATCACCAATACTTCTTACAAGAAATCTTTTATATACTGGAATAACTAGAGCTAAAAAATTGCTTATAATAATAAGTAATGAAAATATAATAGATTTTATGATTAAAAATATAGATAGTAAAAAAAGAAATACAGGCTTAGAATATAAAATGAAAAATATACAAATATAGTTTTACATTTGTGTTACAAATATTGAAAAAATAAATAGTTTAATATATACTAATAAGGAAAATAAAAGAGAGAGGGAATTTATATGAATAAGAAAATAAAATTAGAGAAAGGAATAACATTAATAGCATTAGTAATAACTATAATTGTTTTATTGATATTAGCAGGTATATCAATAGCATTATTAACTGGAGATAATGGAATTTTAAATAAGGCTTCAGAAGCAGCAGAACAAACAAATGTAGCAAGTGCAAAGGAACAAGTAGAATTGCTTATAAGTGCATATGTTTCAGATTATTATAATGAATATTACGTAAATGGTAATAAAGAAATAGATAAAAATGTAAAAGATTATGTGTTAGAAAAATTAACAGAAGGAGGAAAAACAGAAGATTATACAGTAAACGTAAGTGGTGAGACAGTTACTGTTTTGAAAGATGGAAAAGAAGTCGCAAAATGTACAATAAAAGATAATGGCGCTGTAGAATGGGAAAAGAATATAGAAGAACAATCAAATATTTCATGGATTTATAATAATGGACAAGTAGGTAAAGGATTTGAGCTATCAACAGAAAATGATTGGACTTTAAGCCCAGATGTTAATTTTAAAGATAATTATATTGAATTAGTTACAGGTGGTTATGGCGTAGTTTATACAAAAAATGAAATCGATTTTAGTCAATACAAACAAGTATGTTTTCTTGTAGATAATGCAGATTCATTAGAAAGAATGGGAATGGCAACAAATCCTGAAAACACTAATTCTGCAACAGGTACGATTAGAACTTTTTCAGAAGCAAAGGTAGAACAGAAAAACGAATTATATTTAGTAACTTTAGATATATCTGATTTAAATGAAACAGGTAAAGTTTTATGTACTGCATATGGAGGGTCAGGAAATAGAAAAATTTATCAAATTTATCTAGTTAAATAAAATAAAAATTTATAAATTGTGTCAAACGAAAGAAAGGAAATTTATATGAATAAGAAAACAAAATTAGAGAGAGGAATAACATTAATAGCATTAGTAATAACTATAATTGTTTTATTGATATTAGCAGGTATATCAATAGCATTATTAACTGGAGATAATGGAATTTTAAATAAGGCTTCAGAAGCAGCAGAACAAACAAATGTAGCAAGTGCAAAGGAACAAGTAGAATTGCTTATAAGTGCATATGTTTCAGATTATTATAATGAATATTACGTAAATGGTAATAAAGAAATAGATAAAAACGTAGGAGATTATGTGTTAGAAAAATTAGCAGATGGAGGAAAAACAGAAGATTATACAGTAAACGTAAGTGGTAAGACAGTTACTGTTTCAAAAGATGGAAAAGAAGTTGCAAAATGTACAATACAAGATAATGGTGCTGTAGAATGGGAAAAGAATATAGAAGAACAATCAAATATTTTTTGGATTTATAATAATGGACAAGTAGGTGAAGGAATTGAACTATCAACAGAAAATGATTGGACTTCAAGACCAGATGTTAATTTTTACGATAATTATATTGAATTAACTACAGGTGATTATGGCATAGTTTATACAAAAAACGAAATTGATTTTAGTCAATATAAACAAGTATGTTTTCTTGTAGATAATGCAGATTCATTAGAAAGAATGGGAATGGCAACAAATCCTGAAAACACTAATTCTGCAACAGGTACGATTAGAACTTTTTCAGAAGCAAAGGTAGAACAGAAAAACGAATTATATTTAGTAACTTTAGATATATCTGATTTAAATGAAACAGGTAAAGTTTTATTTAATGCATATGAAGGAGCAGGAAATAGAAAAGTTTATCAAATTTATCTAGTTAAATAAAATAGAGATATTTATATATTACTCAAAATTACAAAAGTTGCCAAAAGATTTATAATGCTTTGGCAACTTTTAAATGTCTATATTTTATAACAGTATGATGATTTTGATTATATAATGTAATATCAATAATATAGATTATTTAAATTTTATTATTAAATATGGATCATCTCCAGTAATATTTAATACTAATTTATTGTCTTTTATATTTATTTCAATATCATTTGAGTTTAAAATATGATTTTTAATTTCATTAGCATTATAAGTATGATTAATATTAGAATAATTATATAATAAGATATTATCTAAATAAAATATTTTACTATTTGTGTTAAATTTAATTGTAAGATTATCTAAACTATTTATTCCATAGTATAAAGTAATACTTCCTCCTTCTATTGAATGTTTATATTTTTTAAAAGGTGCTTGTTTTTCATATACATTTTTAGGTAAAATAGTTATCTTTTCAGTCAAAAGCTCATTTTTATTGTATAATGTTATATCACTATTATTGCATTCTTTACTTAAATTTGAAAAATTTAAATCTATATAATAATTCTTTTTAAGTCTAATAGAATTAACATTATAAAACATTGCCATAGATCCATTATGATTATATGTTAAAGAATATGATATATCTCCTCCATACATTTTATCGTTTAATTTAGTATTTATTGGTTCTAATAAAATATCAGTTTTACCTTTATTCTTTTCTGATTTAATAAATTCATCTCGTATTTTCCATTCCTCATAATGATTAGTTATTAGTAAAGTAGTTTCTTTTATAGAATAAATGCAATTAAAAGAAAAATATATAAGTAAAGATAATAAAAGAAAAACTTTTATTGTATTATGATTTTTTATATTATCTAAAAATCCTAAAAAGGCAAGTAAAAACATAATATATGGTGCAAATGTAACTCGTTGTGCAAATGTAGGAGAATTTATCATACCAATATATACTAAAATTCCTGATATTATAAAAAATATATTTATCATAAATCGCTTATTTTTAAAAATATTTTGTTTATTTTTTATATTAGAATAAAAAAAGTAAAAAACAATAAAAAACATTAATATAAAAATTATTTTATTAGATATAATTGTATCTATAAATCTATTAAATGCTACTGATAAACTATCATATGTAGTAGATAATGATGTTGCAATTTTTCTGATTTTTATTCCAGGAGATATAATTATACTTAAAAATCCTATGAAACTACAAAAAGAAGTGGATAAAAATAATTTGTTTTTTTGTTTAGTTAATATAAATTCATATAAAAATAAAAACATTAAAAAAGATGTTAGAATTATTCCAATTGATTCATGTAAAGACCCTATTATTAGAGCTGATAATAACAATATAAATTGTTTAGATTTAGATATTTTAGTGTTATTAATAAATATATTAATTATATAAAACATATATAAAAGCATAAAAACAGTTGACCACATATAATTTACTGCTCCACTAAACCATGTGATTGTGCCATTAAATTCTGGAATTGTTACCCAAAGTAGTGGAAATAATAAAAATAATGTTAAAACATTAACAAATTTATTTTTATTAATATTTGATGAATATTTATAAATTAAGTAAATAAGTAATACAAAAAATAATGAATTTAATATATCAGATATTATTTTAGGTAACATTAATAAAATGCACATTATACCACTTGATATTATCCTTCCATTATGCATATTATATAAGTTTTTTAAAGAAGTAAAAACATCAAATAGGTTTGAACATTTTTGTGTAGTACCATATATATAACTATATACAAATTCATCATGATATTTGTGAGTATGTGTATTTATAAATAACATATATAAAAATATAAAAATTAAAAATATTATTGAAATAACAGTATATATATTGATTTTTTTATCTTTCATATAAATAATCCTTTGTGTTTTTAAAAAGTATACTAAATACAAAGAAAATATGTTGTTAAAATTTGTCGATTAAATTAAAGTTTTATAGTATTTACAATAATTAGTAGATGTGATATTGTATAAAAAGTTTTAATCAATTTATTTTTATAGTTAATTTTTTATCTTAGGTAAGTCGCCTAAAATTTCAATTATTTTAAATTTATAAAAAATACATAATAAAAATAATAATTTAGGAGGAAATATTTGGACAAAATATTAGATTTAATATATCCACCAGTGTGTGGTATATGTGGAAAGTTAGATAAAAATTCTTTATGCAAAGCTTGTGAAAATATGTTAAAAAAATATTTTGATATTAAAATTGAGGAATATAAAAATGAAAAATATTATGATAAACATATATATTTTTTTATGTATGAAGGACTTATTAGAAAACTAATATTAAATTATAAATTTAATGATAAAGCATATTTATATAAAACTTTTGTAAATTTTTTAATAAAACAGAAAAAAGTTTTTGAAATTATTAAATCTTATGATATAATACTTCCAGTACCAATTAGTAAAAAAAGATATAATCAAAGAGGATATAATCAATCAGAACTAATTTGTAGACAATTAAGTAAAAAAGTAAAAATAAAGCTTGCTGAAAAATGTTTATATAAGCAAAAAGATATTGTACCACAAAGTTCTTTAAATAAAGAAAGTAGAATTCAAAATGTTAAAGATGCATATAAAATTAAGAATATAAGAATAATAAAAAATAAGAAAATTATATTATTTGATGACATATATACAACAGGAAGTACAGCAAATGAATGTAGTAAAATATTAAAGAAAAATGGTGCAAAAGAAATAATAGTAATAACACTTGCAAAAGATTAAAATATAACAAAGGAGGAAACATGGAAGATTTAGTAGAAAGTATTTTAGATTATGTAAGATCAGATTATACAGATTATGCAATAATGTTAAATGGTGAATGGGGATCAGGTAAAACTCATTTTTGGAATCATAAAATAAAAAATAAAATAGAGTCAATGCAGTTAAATGGTAAAAAATTTACAACAATTTATATGTCTTTATATGGTATTTCAAACTTAGAAGATATTAGTAAAAAAATATTTATAGAGACAACACAATTAATGGATAAAAATTTAAGAAAATATATGAATGCTAATGAAATTGCAAATATACCTGAATATGCAAAAACAGGTATAGATATGGCAAATTTCTTTGGAGTCTCACAAAATGGAGAGAGACTAGATTATTCAGAATTTTTTGCTACAGATGACAAAGTATTATGTTTTGATGACTTAGAAAGAGCAAATGTAGATGTTATAGATATTTTAGGATATATCAATAATTTTGTTGAACATGATCATATAAAAACAATAATAATTTGTAATGAAAAAGAATTATCAACAAAATTAAAAAGCAGTAACCTAGAAATGAAAACATTTATAGCTACTTATCTTTTAGATAAACAAGGTGATTTAGATAAAAATGATAAACCAATGGTAGAAAAAATAAGAGATAAGATAGAATATGTATTTGATAAAGCAAATGATTATGAAAGAATAAAAGAAAAATTAATAGGTGAAACATTTGAGTATGCACCTAAATTTGACTATATTATAAATGGAATATTAATGAGATATGAAAGTAATCCAGATTTAATAAGATTTTTAAGAGAAAATACTGGATTAATAATATCAACATTCCATAAAAGTGGAACAAGAAACTTAAGAATTTTAAAACATGCATTAAATGATTTTAAGAAAATATATGAAATGGTAAATAAATCATACCCAAATACTAATCATAGAGTAATGCAAACAATGCTTATTTTTACTATAGCTATTTCTTTTGAAATAAAAGCTGGTAAAATAACAAAAGATAAATTTATAAATATTAAAGATAATGAAGAATATAAGTCTATATTAGTTTCATCAAGAGTTTTGATGGATAATAGACAATTTTATATAAGAGAATTTGATAGTAACTACTATTATAATTTTAAAGCAGAATATAGATTCTTTAAATTTATTGAATATTATGTAAGAACAAGAATATTTGATATGAAAATATTTAAAGATAATATGGAAACAATAAGAAATACAGTTGATACAGAAAATCTACCTGGATATAAGAGATTATTAACAGAGGAATATTGGAAAATATCAGATGACCAATTTGATGGAGTTATAAATGAAGTTATAGAAGATGTTAAATCTGGTAAATTAAAACTAATAGATATAGTTAAATTATTTGCATATTTTAGTTATTTCTCAAGAAAAAATCTAATTAATTATGACTTAAAAACATTAAAAACTATATTTTTTAATGGAATGAATATATCATCATTATCTTCAGAATATTGTGACAATGTAGAAGAAGAACTTGGAAAAATAGCAATAGAAGAAGTAGAAGAAGATATGGAAGACATTATAAAACATTTTAATAACTTAAATGATCAATTGTTAGATAAAATGTATAAAGAAAAAGCAGAAGATATATTTAAATGTATTCCTATGAAAATGGAACAATTTTATGAAAGATTTGATAAAGAATGTATGGATGTTCCAATATTTAAATATTATGATGCTTATCAAATGTTCCAAAGAATATCATGTGCAAGCAATGAAGATATAATAATAATTAAAGAAAAATTAGCTAATAGAGCAAATAAATATACAAAAGAAATAGAACCTGAAATGAAAAATATAAAATTGTTAAAACAAGTAATAGATGATTATATTAAAGGAAAAGACACAACAATAAAAATTGTTATGTTAAAAGAATTTTCTAAAGAATTAGGATATATATTAGATAAATATAAAATGAGTTTCTTACCTAAAAAAGAAACAGAAGAAGTAGAAACACAAGAGTAAAAAATGTATAAATTTTTCTTAAATTGAAATAATAAAATTATAAACAAAAGCGAGAGATAATTGATTGTCTCTTGCTTTTATATTATAATGTAAGAAAATAATTATAAAAGGAGTAAAAGTTTTATGAATGATATTATAAAAAAGATAATAATTTTAGCTACTTTCATACTAATTATTTTTTTATGTTGTATAGGAACATATTATTATACTAATGAGAAAATAAGAAAAGAAAAAGAATTTAAAATATATTCATTAGATAAAACATTTTATTTACAAGATGGGAATTTATTTGTTTTAGATAGTTCTAAAAATTATATACAAGTACCTGGCAATTTTTCACAAATGAGAATTAGTGATTATCATGATGAAAATTATAAATCAAATATTAATACAACAGGTGGAGTATATTTTTATTACAATATAGATGGGAAAATTTATTTAGTAAGGTCAATGTCAAACAATTATACAGAATGGCAAACAAAAGAGCTTACTTCTGATGAGGTAGGAATACCATCAAATTCTAAAATTAAATATATTAGAATTTCTGGAAGCTATGGTTATATTTTTTATATCGATGAAAATGGAGTTGGTGGTATTTTAAAATCAACAACACAAGGCGATTATTGGAATAAAGTAAATATTCCTTTTGAATTAAATGATAAATGTGAATTAAAATTTTTAAATAAATTTGGAATGACAGTAGATGGATTTTTACAAGTTCCAAGTGAAGATGGCTCAAAAAGTGATTTATATGCAATAAATGATAGTACAGAAGAAACCTTTAGAAAAATTGATATAACATATTTAAATAATACAGATAAACAACTTGATTATTATCATATGCCATCATATTTAGATGATAGTTCAATGGCTATTGTAATGATGGTTGGAGAAAGTAAAGAAGATAGTGATATTGAAAGGTTTGTTTCAAGAAATTCAGGAAGTGTATGGATAACAGAAAGAGAATATTATAATCAAATTCAAGAAGAAAAAGATAACAATGATGAAATAATTTCTAATTTTAATAAAATGGTAGATGCATTAGATGAAAATATATTTTTAAAAAATTTTAATAATTATAATGTAAATAGTAATGAAGTTAAAGTAACAGAGGAAAAAGCTAAAGAAATAGCCAATAAAGGTTTTGAAGAATCTGCGAAAAGGATTGCTCAAGAAGGAATTACAGATACAGAAAAGGAATATATAAAAATAGAAGAAGTTTCTCCTAATAATTTCTTTACAAGAAAATATAGAGAATATGATAATGTTTACACAAATATTAGAAGAAAGTCATATGTTGTATCAAAAGAAAATGATATGGGAAATGGTGTGTATATATATGTAGATGCTACGACAGGACTTATTATAGGCGGTGGAGCCTTCGGAGATTAATAATTATTAACTATTTTAAAAAAATATGAACTTTGACAATAAATAAAAAAATGTATAATTTTTTCCTAAATTGCAATAATAAATTTAAACATAAAAATAAAGGAGGGAAAAAATTGAAAGCAACAGGTGTCGTAAGAAGAATAGATGATTTAGGTAGAGTTGTTATTCCTAAGGAAATAAGGAAAACTTTAAGAATAAAAGAAGGAGATCCATTGGAGATTTTTACAGATAGAGAAGGTCAAGTAATATTAAAAAAATATTCTCCTATAGGTGAACTTTCAGAATTTGCATCAGGTTATGCAGAAACATTATCAAAAACAACAGGTCATATTGCATGCATAACTGATAAAGATACAGTAATTGCAGTCTCAGGAGGATCTAAAAAAGAATTTTTAGAACAAAGTGTAAGTGATGAATTAGAACAACTTATGGAAGATAAAGAAATATATACAAGTAAAGAAAATAGTGATGTTGCTATGCCAATTACTAAAAATGATAATAGAGAAAGAAAATATAACTCTCAAGTAGTTTATCCTATTATTTCAAATGGTGATACTATAGGAACAGTAATATTAATGGCAAAAGAGTCAGGTACAAAAATGAATGATGTAGAAAAAAAGGTTGCACAATCTGCAGCTACATTTTTGGGAAGTCAAATGGAAATATAATAGTAAAAGAGTTTCAATAAAAATATTTGAAACTCTTTTATCTATTATCTATACTATTTTGTTGTTGATCATAATTTTGTTCTTTATATGGATTAATATTATTTATTTCAATAGCATTTTGATAGCAAAGATATTGTAATTTTGATTGCATAGAACTTATTAAATAATTATGATAGTTAGATTCTAAATATGGAAAATTTTGTACAAACAAAATAGGGTCATTGGCATAATTTGGGTCTAATAAAAATTTAATATTTTCATCTTGTTTAGCTATTTCTTTAGCAGCAGACATATAACTATCTTCTAAAGCTAATGCAACTAATTTATTATGAGAGCCTGCGTTTTGAGTAGTTCCATCTAATTTAGTAAATTGATTTACTTGAGGTTCAAATCCATATGTTAAGAAAGAATTAATTCTATTAGCAAAAGGATTTACTTTATCAGAATCTTTAAATAAATCAGGTCTTTGTGTAAATAAGTCATTTAAAGAAGCAACTGTATTAGAAAAATGGTTTTTATCTGTATATATAACAATTTTGTCTGAACGAGGATATTTATAGTTTTCAATGGTTGATGAAAATTTTAAGTAAAAATTATCTTCTTGATTATTTTCAATGATATTATATGCAAGCTCTGCTATGTTATCAGGACTACAGTTTAAATATAGTCTAATTATATCATTTCTATTAGGCAATGAATAATTTGAACTTTGTACATGATAGAATACAGGACTGCCATCTTTAGAAAGATTTGTTTGTAAAACATAGTCATTTCTATTAGTTAAGTTATAAATTAAATTATGTTCATCTGTAATGTTTTTTTCTGATTGGCATTTAGGACCGCCATTAATCCTTAATAGTGCGTTATAACTGTCTGGAATAGTATGTGAATTTTCATAATTATTAGCTAATTCTAAATAAGAAGAAAGATATTGTAATATTCCTGATTCTAATTCTTTATTTGTTGATAAATTAGTGGATTTATAAGTATTACTTAAAAAATTAGATGTTTTCATATTTGTTTCTGCTTCAGGTAATAAATAAGTTTTTTCTTTTCTAAATATTTTATTAAATATTTGTTTAATATTATTTATGAAATTTCCCATTATTTCTCCATTTTATTTTAAATATTTAATTAATTTTACCATTAGTAATTTTAAAAAATCAATATATATCGTAAATTATTTTAAATATAAAGTTATTATACTTATTAATTGACATAAATTTTAAATGAGAGTATAATATTTACGTAAGTTAGTTGAATAGCTCTCTTCATATTATATTCTCAACTAATTTAAATAATAAAAAAGGAGATTATTACTAGTGGAAAGAGAAGAAGCTTTAAAGTTTCTATTACAACAGTTAGAAATGTTAAATGAGGAACATGTAGATGACTTGATGAGAAATCTTCGGTCCAAGGAACTGGAGGATTTGTGTAAAGATATAGACATTGATTTTTCAGTTATATCCGAATTATTTGAATATGGAGCTCTTAATCTAAAAGTAGTAGAAATACCAAAAAATAGAATTTATGAATTAGTGTTCTATATTAAATTATCTGGATATCCAGATGGAATGATTTTCGAAGATTGGACAGATTTTAAGGAGATGTTGCTTGAAATAGGTGAAAATGCAGCACTAAGAATTGCTCTAAGTATGAGTAAAGGTGATATTGCAAATTATACAATTGAAGAACTATTAGCTGCATAGTTTAAAAATGAAGTAAATAAGAAGAAGAGAGCTTAAAACCAACAGTGCAATTTACTGTTGGTTTTTCTAAATACTTTTTTATTTTCTTGATTTTTTATATGTTTTGAAGTATAATTTTGAAAGTAAAAAGTTAAAAAGAGGAGAATAATATGAAAGCAATTGAAATTAGAAATAAATACTTAAACTTTTTTGAAAAGCATGGACATAAAATAATACCAAGTGCACCATTAATTCCAGAAAATGATCCATCAGTATTATTTACAACAGCAGGAATGCAACCATTAGTACCATATTTACTTGGAGAAAAACATCCAGAAGGTACAAGACTTACAGATTATCAAAAATGTGTAAGAACAGTAGATATAGATGAAGTTGGAGATAATAGACATTTAACATATTTTGAAATGCTTGGAAATTGGTCTTTAGGAGATTATTTTAAAGAAGAATCTATTCAAATGAGTTATGATTTTTTAACAAAAGAACTAAATATACCAGCAGAAAAATTATCAGTAACATGTTTTGCAGGTGATGAAGATGCTCCAAGAGATACTGTTTCTGCAGAGTGTTGGGAAAAAGCTGGAATATCAAAAGATAGAATATATTTCTTTGGCAAAGATGATAATTGGTGGATAGCAGGAGAAGAAGGACCATGTGGACCAGATACAGAAATGTTTTATGATACAGGAAAACCACCATGTTCTGAAAATTGTAACCCATCATGTGATTGTGGTAAATATGTAGAAATATGGAATAATGTATTTATGGAATATTTTAAATCAAAAGATGGAAAATATTCAAAGCTAGAACAAAAAAATGTTGATACAGGACTTGGATTAGAAAGAATGGCTATGTTACTTCAAGGAAAAGAAACACCATTTGATACAGAAATATTTGCACCAGTAATGGAAAAATTAGAACAATTACAAAAAAATGATGATATAAATAGTAGAAGAATAATTGCAGAACATCTTCGTTCAAGTATGATGATTATATGTGATGGTGGTAGACCAAGTAATATAGATAGAGGATATGTATTAAGAAGATTAATTCGTAGAATGATAAGACATTTAAACAAATTACAAATATCTTTAGATGAGTTACCAGTATTAATAGAACTAAATATTAATAATTTAAAGGAAATGTATCCTGATTTAGAAAAAAATAAAGAAGTAATTAAATCAGTTATAATAGAAGAAAAAGATAAGTTTGTAAAAACTTTAACAAATGGTGAAAAAGAATTTACAAAAGAAATGAATAAAGCTATTCAAAATGGTGAAAAACAAATAAATGGGCAAGTTGTATTTAAATTATATGATACATATGGATTTCCACCAGAAGTTACAAAAGAATTAGCTGAAGAAAACGGATTTAAAGTAGATTTAAAAGAATTTGATAATTTATTTAAATTACATCAAGAAAAATCAAGATTAGGATCAGAACAAAAATTTAAAGGTGGTTTAGCATCTACTGGAGAAATAGAAACAAAATATCATACAGCAACACATCTTTTAAATGCAGCTTTAAAACAAGTTTTAGGAAGTCATGTACATCAAAGAGGAAGTAATATAACAGAAGAAAGAATGAGATTTGATTTTTCACATGATAGTAAAATGACAGATGAAGAAAAGAAACAAGTAGAGGATTTAGTAAATAAATATATTCAAATGGCAATACCAGTTGAAAGATTAGAAATGAAAAAAGATGATGCAATAGCAATGGGAGCTGAAGCAATGTTTTTAGATAAATATGGAGATATTGTAACAGTTTATAAGATAGGGGATGTTTCAATAGAATTATGTGGAGGACCACATGTTAAAAACACTTCAGAACTTGGAAAATTTGTAATTAAAAAAGAAGAATCAAGCTCATCTGGAGTAAGAAGAATAAAAGCTATATTAACTGAAAATTAAAAAAAGGGTGATATTATGGAAGATTGTTTATTTTGTAAAATTATAAATGGAGAAATTCCATGTGAAAAAGTTTATGAAGATGAAGAAATATTAGCATTTAAAGATATTAATCCTGCAGCACCAATACACGTTTTAGTAATACCAAAAAAACATATAACTTCACTTGCAACAATGAAACAAGGTGAAGAAGAGATTATAGCTAAAATTTATAAAACAATAAATAATATTTCTGAAAAGCAAGGATTTAAAGAAAAAGGATATAGAGTAATAGTGAATTGTGGAGAAGATGGTTGCCAGGAAGTTAAGCATTTACATTTTCATTTATTAGCTGGTAAAAAGTTAGGAGAAAAAATTGTTGAATAATTAAATGTACTATGTTATAATGAAAATAGGTAAATAATATACAAAAGCGGAGGTAAGTAAGATGTTTAATAGTAAATATAATAAATTTTTAACTGTTTTATTAGTTATAGTAATAATAGCTATTGTAGGACTATTAGGATATTTAGGATATGATTATTATCAAAAATTCTTTATATCAAAAGATACAGCTGATTTTGTAGATTCATTTGTAAGCGAAACTCAAAATAGTACAGATGAAACACCAGCAGAAGAAAACGGAGTAGTAGATGAAAATGCTTTAGATAATATACAAACTTCAACTACAAATACATCTACAGGAAATAAGAAAAGAACTACATATAAAGGATTTAATGTTGTAGGAACTATAGAGATTCCAAAAACAAATTTAAAATATCCAATACTTGAAAAAGTTACAAAAGCATCAATAGAAGTAGCTGTTGCAGTTATGTATGGACCAGGTCCTAACCAAGTAGGAAATACTACAATAATGGGACATAACTACAGAAATGGATTATTTTTCTCAAATAATAAAAAATTATCAAATGGTGACAAAATATATATAACTGATTTAGATGGAAACAAAGTAACATATACAATATATAATAAATATGAAACAACTCCAGAAGATGCAGAATATATGACAAGAAATACAAATGGAGCAAGAGAAATATCATTATCTACTTGTACAGATGATAGTAGTGCAAGATTAGTAATTTGGGCAAAAGCTGATTAATAAAAATTAATATAAATAAAAATGAAGGAATTTAAAAAATTCCTTTATTTTTTATGCATAATTGTATATAATAATACAAATAGTTTTAAACTAGAGGAGAAAAAATGGAAAAAAATCAGGCAAAACAAAGAATTGAATATTTAAGAAAAACATTAGAGTATCATGCTAAAAAATACTATGATGAAGATAAACCTGAAATATCTGATTTTGAGTATGATATGCTAATGGTAGAATTAAGAAATTTAGAAAAAGAATATCCTGAGTTTATGTCTAAGGAATCTTTAACTCAAAAAGTAGGAGGACATGTAAAAGAAGGATTTAAAAAAGTTGAACATGAAGTTCCTCTTCAAAGCTTGCAAGATGTTTTTGATTTAAATGAAGTTAAAGAATTTGATACAAGAGTTAGAAAAGTAGCAGAAGAAAACGGAATTGAACTTAAATATGTAGTTGAAACAAAAATAGATGGATTGTCTGCTGCAATTGAATACAAAAATGGAATTTTAATGCAAGGTGCAACAAGGGGAAATGGATTAGTTGGAGAAGATGTTACAGAAAATCTAACTACAATAAAAACAATACCTAAAACTTTAAAAGATAAAATTGATATTACAGTACGTGGAGAAGTATTTATATCTAAGGAAGACTTTGAAGAATTAAATAGAACAAGAGAAGAAAATGAAGAAGAATTATTTGCTAATTCTAGAAATGCAGCTGCAGGATCTTTAAGACAGTTAGATAGTAATATAACTAAAACAAGACCACTTGATATATATATATTTAATGTTCAAAAAATAGAAGGAAAAGAATTTAATTCTCATTTTGAAGAATTAAATTATTTAGAAAGTTTAGGATTTAATGTAAATCCTGTAAGGATATATTGTAAAAATATAGAAGAAGTATTTAAAGCAATAGAAAAAATCGGAAAAGATAGAGAAAGTCTAACATTTGGAATAGATGGTGCTGTTGTAAAAGTAGATGATTTAAATTTAAGAAAAATACTTGGAACAACATCAAAAGTACCTAAATGGGCTGTTGCATATAAATATCCACCAGAAACAAAAGAAACAATTGTAAAAGATATTATATGTAATGTTGGTAGAACTGGTGTTATAACTCCTATGGCAATATTAGAGCCAGTTAAAGTAGCAGGATCTACTATATCAAAGACAACTCTTCATAATGAAGATTTTATAAAAGAAAAAGATATAAAAATAGGTGATACTGTAGTTATTCAAAAAGCAGGAGATGTTATACCAGAAGTAGTAAAAGTAGTAAAAGAAAAAAGAACAGGCAAAGAAATTAATTTTGAAATACCTAGAATTTGCCCAGTTTGTGGAGCAACAGCTGTAAGAGAAGAGGGAGAAGCTGCAGTTAGATGTACAGGAGTAGAATGTCCTGCAAAATTATATAGAAATCTAGTACATTTTGTTTCAAGAGAAGCAATGAATATAGATGGCCTTGGAGAAAATATAATTGGACAACTATTAGATAATAATTTAATAGAAAATATAGCAGATATATATACATTAAAATTTGAAGATGTTGCATCATTAAAGAAAAATGGTAAAAAATTTGCACAAAATTTAATAGATTCTATAAATGAAAGTAAACAAAATGATTTGTATAGATTAATTACAGCTTTAGGAATAAGGCATGTCGGTGTAAAAGCTGCAAAAACGCTAGCAAGAAGATATAAAAATATTGATAATCTAGCAAATGCAAGTTTTGAATCATTAAGTATGATAGAAGATATAGGAGAAGTTGTAGCAAATAGTATAAAAGAATTTTTTATGGAAGAACAAACTAAAGATTTAATAAAGAGATTAAAAGACTCAGGAGTAAATACTGCTATAATAGAAGATGAAAATTCGGATAACAGGTTTGATGGAAAAATATTTGTATTAACAGGAACATTAGAAAAATATACAAGAGAAGAAGCTAGTAATATAATTGAAAAATTTGGAGGAAAAACTTCAAGTTCAGTATCTAAAAAAACAGATTATGTTTTAGCAGGAGAAGAAGCGGGAAGTAAACTTACTAAAGCAGAGTCTTTAGGAGTAAAAATAATTAGTGAACAAGAATTTGAAGAAATGATAAAAAACTAGGAGGAAGTATGGAAAATAATTATACATTTGAAAAGATGTGGGTTGACTTAAGTAATGGTTATCAGATATATTATACTTATGTAAGAAATAGATATGTATTATTTAAAACAGCAAAAAATTGTTATACACAAAAATTATTAACTCAAAATCCTAAAAATCCACAACCTAAAATGTCAATGCTTACATTAAAAAGAGTTAAAGAGATATTTCCTTATATGGAAGATATTGAATATAAAATTGGAGTAGATGAAATTATATAATTGAAAGGAAGAAATAAATATGGCAGTAATAATAGATGGAAAAGAATTAGCACGAAAAATAAGAAGTAATTTAAAAATAGATTGTGAAGAAATAAAGTCTAAAGGAGTAAATCCAAAACTTGCAGTAATATTAGTTGGAGATGATAAAGCATCAAAAGTATATGTTAAAAATAAAAATAAAGCATGTGAAGATGTTGGTATTGAATTTGAAGAACATATTCTTGAATCAGAAATTACACAAAAACAATTAATAGATTTAATAGAACAATTAAATGAAAGAAAAGATATTCATGGAATATTATTACAAAGTCCAATACCTAATCATTTAGATATAAATGAGGCATTTAGAAAAATATCTCCAGATAAAGATGTTGATGGATTTAATCCAATAAGTGTTGGGAAACTTTCATTAAATCAAGATACTTTTGTATCTTGTACACCATATGGTATAATGAAAATGTTTGAAGAATACAATATAGATTTAGAAGGAAAGGATTTAGTTATAATAGGAAGAAGTAATATTGTAGGTAAACCTCTAATTCAATGTTGCTTAAACAAAAATGCTACAGTTACAGTATGTCATTCTAGAACAAAAAATTTAAAAGAACATACTAAAAGAGCAGATATTGTTATAGCTGCTATTGGTAAATCTAAATTTGTTACAGAAGATAT
The DNA here is from genome assembly GCA_947627935.1 of uncultured Clostridia bacterium. GTDB lineage: Bacteria > Bacillota > Clostridia > TANB77 > CAG-508 > CAG-269. Next base: position 34,383 of record CANQXY010000012.1, read on the forward strand.
GGTAAAAGATGGAGTAGTTATAATAGATGTAGGAATAAATAGAGGAGACGATGGAAAATTAACAGGTGATGTTGATTTCGAAAATGTACAAAAGAAAGCAAGTTATATTACACCGGTTCCTGGGGGAGTTGGACCGATGACAGTAGCAATGCTTATGAATAATGTTATAAAAGCTACAAAAAATCAAATGAAATAAAGGGGCATTTATATAAATGCTCTTTTTTTATTTAAAGAAAGGATGATTATTATAGAAGATAAAAGATATTGGGTTTGGTTGTCTTTATTAAATATAAGTTGCAAAACAAAACTTAAAATTTTAGATAAATATAAAAATCCAGAAAAAATATATAAATTAACAAAAAAAGAATTATTAGATTTAAAGTTAAGTAAAAAAACTATTGATAAAATATTAGATATAGATATAAAAAAACAAGTAGATAAACATTTAAAATATATGAATAAATATAATATACAGATTGTAAATATAACAGATAATGAATATCCTAAAAGTTTAAAAAATATATATGATCCGCCAATTAGTTTATATGTAAAAGGAAATAAATATATTTTAAATGAAAAAAGTATAGGAATTATAGGGTGTAGGAATTGTACTAAATATGGAGAAAAACAAGCAAAAATATTTGCATATAATCTTGCAAAAAATAAAATAAACATAGTAAGTGGATTAGCAAAAGGAATTGATAGTTTTGCACATATTGGTTCATTATATGCTAAAGGTAAAACAATAGCTGTATTAGGTAATGGATTAGACACAATATATCCTAAAGAAAATGTAAATTTAGCTAAAGAAATAATAAAAAATGACGGTTGTATAATATCAGAATATCCATTGGGAACAAAACCTTTAAAATATAATTTTCCAGCTAGAAATAGGATAATAAGTGGAATAAGCAATGATATTTTAGTAATAGAAGCAAAAGAAAAAAGTGGTACACTAATTACAGTAGATTTTGCTTTAGAACAAGGAAAAGAAATATACGTATTACCAGGAAATGTTGATTCAGAAAATTCCATAGGTACAAATAAACTAATACAAGAAGGTGCCAAATTAATACTTTCATATGAGGAAATTTTATAATAAAATTATGATTTAAGTTACGAAATATTAGTTGATAAAGATATGTTAATATGGTATTATAATTTTATTAAAATGAAAAAAGGAGAAATATATTGAAAAAAATAAAAGATAAAAAAGGACAAGAATTAGAAAAGAAAAATGAAGATATTTTGATTGAAGAGTTATTAACAAATTTACGAACAAAAAAAAATTGGACTTATTTAGATGTTGTTGATCAATTAAGCAAATTAGGTGTTATGGTAGAAGAAAAAACTATAAGAAAATGGGAAGTTGGATTAGAATATCCGGATTTAGATATTATATATAAATTATCAGAACTATACTATATTCCAGCTGAAAATTTTATTCTAGCAAAAAGTAATAGTTATAGCGAGCAGTATAATTCTATACATAAAACATTTATTAAATGGTTTTGCTATTTAACTGGATTATCTTTTAAAGTTGCTTATGTTATCTTATATATTGCTCTTTTTTTAACTCTTATAGGTTCTTTTATGTTTTTTATAAATTGTTGTAATGATTTTATAAAAGTAAGACAATTATCATTATAATGTTAATTTATAGAGGAAAATATAAAAGCAAATTATTGTAAAAGGAGAAACTACTAAATGGTAGGAATATTTTTTGTTGTAAATAATCAAGTGTTATTACATACTTGTAAACTAGCAGAAGCAGAGAAATATGGGGATTTTTTAAATTATCCTAAAAGCCATATGGAAATATGGGATATGTATTATTATAAAAAATATGGAGTAGATTTTGATTATTATCCAAGAGGTAGAATTATTTATAATCTAAAAGAGGAAACATATTATATTTATTATGATGAATGTTTAAAAAATGATATTAATAATTTAGGTATAATACCACAAAATTCAAATGTAAAATTATTAAAAGATTTTCACTATAAATGCCATAAATGTAATAAAAATTATGTTGTATAAATTTGTTAATTATATAATTATAAAAAACAGTAATTTGTAGGAGGTAGTTTATGAAAAAAGGTGTAAAAATTTTTCTAGTAATTTTAATAATTTTGATAATTACTATACTAGTTGATACAGCTCAATCAAAGTTTTTTGACAATAGACCATTTATAAAAATTACCGAAGATTATAATGATGGAAATGTTTATCAAAAAGATAAAGGAATTTTTGTTTATACTTATAATTTTTCTGATGGAGAAAAAGTAACAGTATTTAGATGGGAAAAATATGCCCCACCAGCTAAAGAAAAGAAATTAGTTGACTTACAAAAAGAAGAAAATAATATAGAAAGTGAGAATAAGATGAACTTTAATATAAATGTAGTTATAGATGAAAAAACATATAATGCAATATTAGAAGAAAATAAGACAGTTCAAAGTTTTATAAATATGTTGCCTCAGGAATATAATATGAGTGAATTAAATGGAAATGAAAAGTATATTTATTTAGACCAAACATTACCTACTAATTCTTATAATCCAAAGCATATTGAAAAAGGAGATATAATGCTTTATGGAGATAATTGTTTAGTAGTATTTTATAAATCATTTGATACTTCATATAGTTATACAAAAATAGGTCATATTGAAAATTTGCCAGATTTAGAGGATAAAAATATAACTATAAAATTTGAAAAATAATTAAACAAATAATAATTTGTAGAGGAAGTAAAGATGTTATTAATAGAGATTTGGATTTGGGGTACTTTATTTTTACCATATATAATAGGTGCGATATTATCTGCTGTAATAATATTGTTAATAAGAAAAAAGCTAATTAACAAAGATAAAGAATTTAAAACTTTAATATATGCAATTATTATAATATTTTGTGTATTGTTATCCAGAAATATAGGGTATTCAGCTATGGGTTATCTAAGTGAAAAACCTGATAAAGTCTACACAGAAATGAAAGAAATTAATGATAGTAAAAGACTCATAGGATTATCAAAAGAACAAGTTATTCAATTATTAGGAAAACCAAGAGGCGAAGAAGACAAAGACATATATTACTATGATGCAGGAACAACAACTAATTACTTTTTTTTCGGAGAAAAAGAGTTTTATGACTTATTCGTAAGTTTTGATGAAAATGATAGAGTAAAATCTACCAAAATAGACTTTAAACCTGGAGGATAAACACAAATTACAATTTAGGAGTGTGATTATATGGCTACATCAAAAGATTATAAAGACTTTATATTAGAGCAATTAAGTTTGTTAGATAATATAACTTGTAAAGCAATGATGGGAGAGTATTTACTTTATTATAATGGAATATTATTTGGTGGAATATACGATAATAGGTTACTTGTGAAGATAGTAAATAGTAATAAAAAATATAATATGCAAGAACAAATACCTTATGAGAGTGCAAAACCTATGTATTTAGTTGATGATATAGATAATAAAGAAGTATTGAAAGAAATTGTTATTGAAACTTGTAAAAGCTTACTAATAAAAAAGTAAAGAGGTTTAAATTATATGAATAAAGAAATATTATTATCAAATATTGATAAAATTCATACTACT
>CANQXY010000013.1 GCA_947627935.1 uncultured Clostridia bacterium
GCATTTGAAATACTAAAATTAGCAAATATAGTACTTGTTAGTATAACTCCTATTAAAATTAAAAACATCTTTTTAAGCTTCATATATAAACCTTCTTCTTAAATAATATATATATAATTTTATAATCTTAATGTATTTAAGTCAATGCCATATTTTTACATTTTTTCTGAATTTAAAATTTTATTCAAAACTGCTCTACGGAAATAGTTTATGCCAAATTTAATACGTGTATATTACATTTATATTACATTTTATTTACACAATGACAAAATAAAAATAGATACTTTTTTTGTATCTATTTTTATTTTATAATTACATTATAACTTCAATATTAAATATCTTACCTGTTCCATCTAATATAATCATATTTTCTACTTCATTTTCATCTAAATATACTTTCTCTACACCAGTATTTTTTCCATTTGGATTTTTTACTTTTATATTATATATACTATTTTCATATTTATATCTTATAAAATATTCTTTCCAATCTTTTGGTATACATGGATTAATTTTCAATACTCCTCTTTCTATATTTAATCCTAATATATATTCTATCCCTGCTTTATAGTACCAACTACTCGATCCTGTATACCATGTCCAACCACCTCTACCAGCTAAATTTCCTGCTCCATATATATCTGCTGCTACTACAAAAGGTTCAACTTTATATTTTGTTGCAGCATCTTTAGTTCTAGAATGTTCTATTGGATTTATCATTTTATATAATTCTAAAGCCTTATCTCCAAATCCTAATAAAGTCTGAGCAATTATAACCCAGCAGCTAGCATGTGTATACTGACCTCCATTTTCTCTTACACCAGGCATATATGCTTTAATATATCCAGGCTCTAACTTACTTTTTTCAAATGGAGGATCTAATAATTTTATAATACCATTTTCTCTATCTATTAAATGATTTTCTAGGCTCTCCATTGATATATATCTTTTATCATTATCTGCTGCATTTGAAATTATTCCCCAACTTTGTGCTATACTATCTATTCTACATTCTTCATTTTCCATACTTCCTAGGATATTTCCATCATCCATATATGCTCTTTTAAACCATCTACCATCCCATCCATTTGTATTTAATGCTTTTTTTAAGTTGTTTTTTATTATTTCATATTGTTCTTTCTTTTCAATGTCATTTTTCTCTAAGCATATATTTATAAAATTATCTAATATATAGTATAAGAAAAATCCAAGCCAAATGCTTTCACCCTTACCTTTGTTTCCGACTTCACTAAATCCATCATTCCAATCTCCACTTCCTATCTTAGGTAATCCTTTTTCTCCGAAGTTTAATGATTTATCAATTGCTCTTATACAATGCATATATATACTTTCTTTTACTTCTGATGGAATATATTCATCATATTTTTCATCAACATTTTCTTGCAATATATTTCCTTTTATATAATTAGTTTCTATATCTAAAATACTTTTATCTCCTGTAAAATTAATATACTCTATAACTGCATATACAAGCCATAATAAATCATCTGAAAATTTAGTTCTAATTCCTTTATTTGTCTCTTCATGCCACCAGTGTTCAACATCACCTTCTATAAATTGGTGTTTACTGTGTTTTATTATTTGTTGTTTTAATAAATCTCTACTTAAATATTTTGCCCCTAACGCATCTTGAAGTTGATCTCTAAATCCAAAAGCTCCTCCTGATTGATAAAATCCGCTTCTACCTATCAATCTAGATACAATAGTTTGATACATAAGCCATCCATTTAATAATATATTAGTAGATTCTATAGGAGTTTCCACTTTTACTTTTCCAAGTAGCTCCTCCCAATATTTTTTTACATTTTCCAATTCTAAATTACAATTATTTATTTTACTATATTTATAGGATAAATTTTTTGCATCTATAATATTATCATTTGTACCTAATATAAATGATATTTTTTTAGATGAAAAACTATCTATTTCTACTTCAATTTCTATAGCAACACATGATTGTTTTCCATATGCATCATTGTTATCTAAACTAATTTTCTTAAGTCCAGCTGGATTTTTTAATCCTCCATTTCCTAAAAAGAACTTTTTATCACCTGTATATGATTTGATTTTTTCACTACTTGATATAAACAAAAGATTATTAAATTCATTATTATATGATTTTTTTGCACATATTACATTACTACTGCTTTCATAGTTTAAATATATATATTCATCTGATTTTAGTTCATCTTCTCCTATAACTGGTTTAATATAATAGATTAATTTTATTTTTTTCTTATTTGGAGTAGTATTATTTAAATTTAATATATTAACTTTTACTGGATCTTCTTTTGGTATAAATGTTTCTAGTTCTTGTATTAGTCCTAAACTATTGTGTATATATTTTGCATATCCAAATCCATATACTATATTATAATTATTATCGTCTGGTTTTGGATTACATCCAATAGACCATGATTTTCCTGTTTTATCATCTTTCAAATATATTACTTCTGATGGAATATCCATACATGGACTATTATTCCATACTGTTATTCTATTTAATCTACTATTTCTATCCCAAGTATATCCTCCCATGTTTTCTGTAACAACTGTACCTATTTTTTCATTTGCCATAATATGACTCCATACAGTTGGTAATTTATTTTCTTTATTAATCCTTATAAAATATTCTTTTCCATCTTTTGAAAAAGCACCATATTCATTATAATATTTTAAATCTTCTGTATTTGATAAAATATCTGTATCTTCTGTTTTTTCTTCTACTACATAATTTTCTTTTTCATAACTTATATCTTTATATTTTTCTAAATATTCATCTTCTAAATCTTTTATAGATGTTTTTAAGTCTCCACAATGACTATCCAAATTTATAACAGCTAGCAATTCTAAAAGTTTTACATCTTTGTCATCCATTTGATTTTTAGATAATACAAATATTCCACCTTTTATATTTTTTAAATATGCTACATGATTATTTAAAATTGTGGCTTCTATTTCTTCTCTTACATAATTTTCATAACTATGTTTTTCTTCATCTAATATTACTAACTCTACCTGTATATTTTTTGATCTAAAAAATTCATAAGCTTTTATTATTTGTTTTATAACATATATATCATTAATATCTTTTATTTTTACTAATAATATTGGTAAATCTCCTGATATACCATATTTCCATAAGTTTTCTTGTTTATAATCTAGTTTTGGTATTTTTTCAATATACTGTTTTTTTATTGGATTATCAAATACTATATATGAAAGTATTTTCTGATATATTTCTATATCTTTACCTTTAATATCTAAATATCTATTTTCCTCTTCTACTTTTGCTCTTGATAAATCAAACGCTCTTTTTACTTTTTGACTATTACTATATTTTTCTAAATTATAAATAGCTTTTTCTTTATTATTATTAATAGATAATATTAAATCTATATATATAGTCTCTTGTGGATGAATTTTAATTGTCCTTTTTTGCGCAACTATTGGCTCTGTTACTAATCCTATTTTTTTAGAAAAAGGAATTGATTGTTTTATCATTTTAGGAATTTCTAAATTTCCTCTTCCTATAAATTTTTCTTTATCTATTTCAAATTCATTTTCCCCAATTATTTCACACTCTGTGAACATTTGAGTAGCTAAATATATCTCTTCTTCATTTCTTGCCCTTTTCTTTCTTTTTATTATTAAATTATTTGTTTTATCATCATATTCAAAAATCAAAAACAAGTTATTAAAAGCTTGATGTGCATAATCTTGTTCTTTGCTTGATAAAACAGGTTCAAAATAGCTTGATATCTCTAAAATTTCTTCTTCATTTCCTGTATTTTTTAATTCTAGTCTTCTTATTTCAACTGGGTCATCAGGTGAAGTTGTTATCTTTATTGTTGATTTTATATTTCCATCTATTCTTTCAAATTCATCTTGATCAGGCATAAATTTTACACTATATTTGTCAGGTCTATCTGTGTAATCATTATAGTTTGAAGACCATATTTTTTTAGTTCTAATATTTTTTATATAGAAAAATATTCCTTGTGCATAATCGTCTGTCTTTTTGTGTCTATTAATATATATATCTTTATATTTGCTAAATCCTATACCTTTTTGATTTATAGCAATTGTGTAATCTTCATTTGATATTACATTACCTCTAGTAATTTTTTCTTCTATTTTATTAAATACCTGCATGCTATAATTTTCATAATCTTTATATTTTAATTTTTCTACTTTTTCTTTATTTTCTTTTGTTATAATTGATGTCTCTGGCATTCTTTCCTGAAGAAGTATAGTTACTGCTTCTATTTCTGGATTTTTTACAAATCTTTTTTGTAAAATATTATTATTTATTAAATTATTAATTGATAATAATATTAAACCTTGATGATGTGCCATATATGTTTTTACAGGGCTTGCTTCTTCTCCTTTTCTTAGTCTTGTTGGAGTAAAATCTATTGATTCAAAAAATCCATATATATCATTCATTTGTAAACTTTCTAATTTTCTTAAATTTTTTATTACTTCATTTGGCACTTCATTTATAGCTAATATACTACCATAACTTGATACTACCATTTCGTCTGCTAGTCCTCTTTTTAGACCTAGCCAAGGTATTCCAAATGCTTTATATTGATAATTTGAATGTAAATCTTTAAGATTAAATGCAGATTCTGATATTCCCCAAGGTATACCTAACTTTTTACAATACTCCATTTGACTCATTATTAAAAATTTTGAAGATTCATCTAAAAGACTTCCCTCATATTTTGGCATATTTACATTTGGCATAAGATACTCAAATGCTGTTCCAGACCAAGATATAAGACCTTTATATTTACCAAGTGTTGTTAGTGTTCTGCTTAAATTATTCCAGTGCTTTGCAGGTACATCTTTTTTTGCAATTGCAATTAAACTTGCTTGTCTTGCTTCAGATGCTAATAAATCATAATATGAATCTGTAAGTTTATTTTCTTCAATATTAAATCCTATTGAAAACAATCTTTGTTCACTACTATATAAAGCTTTAAAATCAGTTTGTTCTATTATTTTATCAATTGTATTTAATAATAAATTTATTGTATATATATTTTTTGATTTATAATTCATTTTATCTAATGTAAGTTTATTTTTTGAATAATATTTAATTATTTTATTAATTTGCTTAAAGCTTTTTATTTTTAGATTATAATCTTTAATACTTAATAAAAATTGTTTTGTAACATATAAATATCCTACAAAATTACCACTATCAACAGTTGATATATATCTTGGATGTAATGGCTCTTTAGTTTCTGTATTATACCAATTATATAAATGTCCATTCCATTTTGGCAGTTCATCTATTGTTTTTATCATATTTTTTAATAATTCGATAGTTTCATTTAAAGTACTATATTTTAAATCATAACTTGAAATTACTGCAAGTAATGAAAGTCCAATATTTGTTGAAGAAGTTCTATTTATTATTATAGGAATCCTATTTTCCTGATAATTATCAGGTATAAGATAATTGTTTTTTTTGTTTAAATTATCTTTAAAAAATTGCCATGTTTTTTTACCAATTTCATATATATATTCTCTATCTTCTTTAGATATTTGACTAAGTTTAGTTTTTTTAGATTTTTCTTTACTTATATAACACATTACTAAAGGTGTTATAATCCATAAAACACTAATTAAAAGTCCTAAAATACTAAATTTATTTATTGAATAAATTAAACTAATTATCCCTAATAGGCTATTAAATGCCATTATCTTATAATATGATGTTACATCTGTTTTAGAAAGTTTTTCAGCATCTTCTGATGTTGTCCATTCTAACATATTTATATGTGATATATACTTTCTATATATAGTTTTACATATAGAAACACATGATATATATGCTTTATATGGAATACATCCTAATGTTAAAATTGCTCTTATAATTGATCCTTTTAATCCATTAATTTTAGGTGTAAATGTAGCTTGTTTTTGTTCTCCTTCTTTTTTTAAGATTATTATATTTGCTATTTCTAATACAAATGGAAATATTAATATAAAAACAAGAAAACATATTACCGAAAATAGATTTATACTATATATTTGCTCTAATACACTTAAATATATAATTCCTATTAATAGTAATATTTCAAATACACTTCTTCTTAAATTATCAAATATCTTGTATCTTGATAAAAAATTTAATGGATTTTTTATTTTTTCTTTACCATTTGTTACAGTTTTAGTTATCCATCTACTTATCTGCCAATCTCCTCTAATCCATCTAGATAATCTGCTTATAAAACTAGTATATTTAGTTGGATATCCATCCATCAATAATATATCTGTAGCAAGTCCACATCTTAAATAGCTTCCTTCTAATAAGTCATGACTTAAAATAGTGTTTTCTGGAAATGCATTTGATAAAACTTCAGAAAATACTTTTAAATCATAAATTCCCTTACCTGTGAAAATTCCTTCTCCAAAATTATCTTGATATATATCAGAAATGGCATTTGTATATGAATCTATTCCACCTACTCCTGCAAATATTTTAGTAAATAAGTTTTTATAACTTATGTTTAAATTTACACCTACTCTTGGTTGTATTATTCCATATCCATTAGTTACAATTTTAGTTTTACTATCTATTTCTGGTTTATTTAAAACATGTGCCATTGCTCCTACTAACTCAAATGCTGAATTAAGTATTAAATCTGTATCACTGTCTAAAGTAATTACATATTTAATTTTAGGAATTTTTGTCATAGTATTTGCTCTAAAAGTATCTTTTGAATTTCCTAAAACATATTCATTAAATTGATTTATTAACCCTCTTTTTCTTTCCCAGCCTAAATATGAACTCTCTTTTGGGTTCCATATTCTATTTCTGTATAAAAAATAAAATATCTCATTATTTTCTTTTCCATATTTTTTATTTAAAATTTCTGATTGTCTTAATCCTTCCTCTATTACTTCATCATCAAAACTTTCTTTTTCTTTATCACTTTGTGTACAATCTCCAAGTAGTGCAAAATATAAGTTTTCACTTTTATTTGCTAAATAAAATACTTCTAATTTTTCCATTAGTTCTTTTACTTTTTTCTTTGAATTTAATATTGTAGGTATAATTACGATTGTAGAATTTTGTTTATCTATTCCATTATAAAAATCTAATTTAGGTATAATTTTGGGTTTAACTATTTTACTTAAAATGTATTGAATTAATTGTACTATTAATTCAGATATAGGTATTATTAAAATCATTGTTGTTAATATACCTATGAAAATATTATTAATTTTAGTATCTATATATTTTGCAATTAAAATTGATATAACAAATGATAGGAAATATATAAAAAATACATACATTTTTGCTTTTGTTTTTTCACTTGTTTTTTTATTGTTTGGATATCCTAATTTTTCATATATTAAATTAATTCCATCATCTATTAAATAATATCCTATGTGCTTTTCTTTACTATTTTCACCGTTATATGCTAATTCTAAAATTTTTTTAGCTATATATATTTCAGATATTTTTGTTTTTTTAGATATTTCTTTTATTGCATTTCTATAATATTCTTTAGTTTTATAATCCATTTTATCATATACATTTACTGGATCTTGTCTTAATATTTCTTCAACTCCATTAATTTTTTCAAATATTTCTAAAAAATTTATTCTTAAAATTGATTTAAGACTTGTTATACTATTTCCCATTGAAACTTTTCTTACAGCAATATCAAAATGTTCTTTTTTTATTACCTCTGAAATAGTTGTTCCTGTTTTTTCTACTTCTTCTTCTAAAACTTTTAAATAACTATTAGCTTTTTTTCCATATCTTTTTAGTACATATGACATATATTCAATAAATGGATATTTCATATCTTTAAATATGTTATTATCTATTTTAAAAATATTTTTCGTTTTAAAGATTAATTGACCTCTATCTTTTTTTTCTACTAATCTTTCTACTATATTTTCAACTTTATATTTTTGTATCTGGGATATATATATTTTCTCACATATTTCCCTTATTTTTTCTATAATTGCTATTTCTAAAAATACACCTATATTCCATATTTCATCCATACTTAATGTCTTTTTAGTTTGATATGCTTGTAAATATTTTTCTAAATCTTGTTTTTGTATTTTATTATCTGTATATGCTACTATTTCTGCAGCTAATACATATATTCTAGCAAATCCTTTATTATATCCATTTTGTAGTCCTAAAAAATTCACATACTTCTTTAATGGTAATTCCTTTTGTATAGATTTTATTGTTTCTTCTATTATATAAAAATTATCTAATAACCATTCTCCTGCCGGATGTATGTTAATTCCTAATTTTAAGTGTTGATTTAATAAATTATATACTTGTTTTATTACTTGGTAATTTTCTAACATTCTAGGTATTGGATATGTCTGTTTTTCAGATTTTAATTTAAGATTATGATTTGTTGCTACTTTTTCTAAATATTTTTCTAATTGATTTTTGTCTAGTAATGCTCCACTTATATTTAAAACTTTATATGATTTCAAAATTTCCACTCCTTGCAATTACTGTTTTAAGTTATTGTTTGCAAGTTGTGGAAATTTTATACAACTGTTTTTATTTTTAAAAATAGTAAATTGATTAAAATATAAATAAATTCAAAAAACACATTATAATTATTAGTCACTATAGTCTTATTTGTAAAAAATAAATATTTATGGTATAATTAAAGTATCAAAAAAAGGTAAAGGAGGAAATCTATATGAAGATTTCACGGGATTTCAAAAATCACATCATTGCTTTAGGAATGGCAATTATAGCTACTGTAATTACCAGTCGGTTCCTAACCGATACAATTATTTACTCTCTATTTTCTCTAAAACTTTATGCTATTGAGCAAGAATCCGAGGAAGGATTTCATAATGCTAATGGTTTTATTACTTGGACAGAAAATAACGTATCTTATTACAATGAGATTTTTGATGACAAAGCTTATTTTATAAAAACCAATGATGTTGCAAACTATCTATATCACGCTGGCTTTTCTATAACTGGAAAGTTGTTCCGGTTTATAGCAATACTAGCTGTAATAGCGATATTTGTATATTCATTATTACTTGAAGTTAAGATACTTAAATTCCTTTTAAGGCCTCTTCGTAGATATCTGAGAAGGAGAAAGAGAAAATTTAAGGTAGTTACCAATCAACCTAAGACAGTTTAGAAAAAAAGATCAAGGGAACTTTTTCCTTGATCTTTACTTTAACTCTAAAATTAATTAAAAAAAGACAAGTTTCCTTGCCTTTATTTTTCTATTTCAGTTTCATTTTCTTCATTCAAATTTTTATTTAATATTCTGTCAATTTGTGTTTGTTTATATTCTCTTACTGAATCAATAAACCTATTTTTATATGTCCCTTTTTCTTTATCTACAAATGCACCATAATAATCTATTCCATTAAATGTAACTCCACCTAATTTAGTTAGTGTATTTTCCTTATTTTCTTTTACATTTTCATTTTCTGAATATAAAGGCACATATTTTCCATCATAATATGTCATTCGTTCAGTTATGGTGTTTTCACCATCTATTATAACTGCTGTTACTTCTCCAATTTCAGGATTTAACGTTCTTTTATCTCCTTCATAATGGTCAGTTATTCTTACTATTTTATCACCATTTTCTGCTTCATCTATATATAAATCATTGTCTCTTGTTTTATATAGTTTAACATTATCTATAGTTATATTTGTATTATTTTGTTCGTTATATTCATTAACGTAAATTTGTTTTATATAATCTAAAACTTCCTGTGAATTATTTAAGTTATCTACTTCTGTTTGTGCACTTTCAAATAAATCTTCACTATAATTTATTTCATTTGAATTTACTTGTACATCATAGTCATACTTTAAACCATCTTTAAAGTCTTTTTCCTGTCGTACATAAACATTACTATTTTCTAATCCTTTAATTATTAAATTATCTTCATGTGTTTCATTTAAATCAACTGTTATCTCTTGTTGATTTTTTTCTATTCCTCTGTTATTTGCTTCATTTAATAAATTTGCACCTTTCATTCCAGAAAGTACGCCTATACCAAACATTCCTACTAATGCTACTTTTCCTCTTGCTTTTCTTGCCTCGCTTCTAACAATTTTATAGTTTTCTTCATCTGTTAGGTCTCTACCTAATTTTTTTCTCCACTCTTTTTGTTTATCTCTAGCTCCTTCTTTAGTAAGACCAATAAAAATTGAAAGAGTTCCGTTATTTATAGCTCTTTTTAATTTACCACTCATAATATTCTCCTTTGTATCATAATTAATCTATAATATAGTATATATTAAATTATTTTCTTTTTCAACATTTGTAACACAAATGTAATATAAAGATAGAAGTAAATTTTAAAATTTACTTCTACTTTTATTTCTTCTTATTTTGATAAATCTAATTCAAAGAAAAACTCAACACCATTTACTTTATTATTTACTCCATATTTGCTTTTATAATTATTCATTATAGCTTTTACTAAAGCTAATCCTATTCCTGTTCCTCCATCTTCTCTATTTCTTGATTCATCTATTTTGTAAAATCTATTCCAAATTCTAGATTCATCTTCTTTTGTAATTGTATCGCCAGTATTAAATACTTTAACAATTACTTTGTTATTTTTAGTATCGATTTTATTTTCTATTTTTATATATTTATCTCCTGCAACTTCTTTAGTATGTTTAATCGCATTAGTTAAATAATTTGTTATTACTTGTTCAATATAAAAATCATCTGCAAAAACTTTTATATTTTCATTTTCTTTAAATTCAATTTTTATATCTTTTTCTTCTAACATTACTTTAGATTTCCTTATTACTTCTTTTTCTAACTCTACTATATTAAATGTTTTATTATTAAAGTCTCTTTTTCCATACTCTAACTTCATAAGTTCTAATAATTGTTTAACTAATCTATCCATTTTATTCGTTTCATCTAAAATAACTTCTGCATAAAATTTTCTACTTTCTTCATCTGTATTTACATTTTCTAATAATCCTTCACTATAACCTTGAATTAATGCAATTGGGGTCTTTAATTCATGTGATACGTCAGAAATAAAACTTTTTCTCATTTCATCTATTTTCGATTTTTCCTCAATATCTTTTTCTAATTCAAAATTTGTATTTTTTAATTGATTTATAGTTTTTTCTAATGTTTCAGACATTGTATTAATACTTATACCTAAATCATTAATTTCATCTTCTGCATCACTTTCTTTATATTTTTGACTAAAATCTAAATTAGACATTTTTTTAGCAATGTCATTTAATTCTAATATTGGTTTCGTAAATCTACTAGATATAAACGAAACAATTACACCACCCATTATTATGGTTAGTCCTCCAATTAGATATAAAAATTTATTTGATATTTTTACACTCTCTTGAATAGATGTAATTGGTATTCTAATACATAAGAAATATCCATTATCTAATTTAGCAACTAATAAAATATATGTAATCCCATTATTCCTATCTTTTATTTTTCTAATAGACATATTTTTATTTTCTTCTAAAACTTCTTGTGTTCTACTTAAAAAATTATTAGTTATATTTCCAAATGTAAATAAAAAGTCTTTATTAGATGTATATATACTTGTATTCTCGTCATTTTTTATTATTATATCAAAATCATTATTAATTTCTATTTTTTCTAATTCTTCTTCTAAATTTATTTTGCTATCAGGGTTTTTATAATATTCGTTTATTTGCATATATACAGATTTTAATGTGTTTCTTTTGCTATATAAATAAAAAGTTTCTAAAACCACATTATTCATCAATATCAAAAACAATATTATTAATACAATAACAACTGATAAAGATAAAAATAATTTTACTCTAACTGATTTTAATTTTTCTTTTAATTTTTTCATTTTTCATTTTCCTTTATTTTATTTCAAATTTATATCCTATTCCTCTCATTGTTTTTATATACTTACCTTTTTTTCCTAATTTATGTCTTATCTTTTTTATATGGCTATCTATAGTTCTAGAATCACCATAATAATCATAATTCCATACATTGTTTAATATTTTATCTCTAGATAATGCTATATTTTCATTATCTAATAAATATTTAAGTAATTCATATTCTCTTAAACTTAATTCTATTTGTTTTCCATCTACTTTTACTGTTCTACCTTCTTCATTTATTTCTATTCCATCATAATCTTTTAATTTTTCTTTTTCTCCTTCAGTCCTTTTCAATATTGCTTCAATCCTAGCTAATAGTATTTTAGGACTAAATGGTTTTGATATGTATTCATCTACTCCTAATTCAAAACCAAACAACTCATCTTGTTCTTCTCCTCTTGCTGTAAGCATAATAACTGGAACATTGGATTCTTGTCTTATTTTTCTAAGCACAGACCATCCATCAAGTTTTGGCATCATTACGTCTAATAGGATGAGATTAATTTTATCCTTATTTTCCTCAAAAACTTTTACTGCTTTTTCGCCATCTTCTGCTTCTAATATATTATAATCTTTTGTTAAAAGAAAATCTTTTATTAATTTTCTCATTCTTTGTTCATCATCAACAATTAAAACTGTTATATTATTCATATTTAAACTCCTTTATTGCATAATTATACATGTTTTTTATGTCTTTTTTGTGAAATTTATGTATTTTTACAAAAAGAGATTGAAAACTTAATATATTCTCAATCTCTTAAATTTTATCCCATATAGTCTTTTAATTTTTTACTTCTACTTGGGTGTCTTAATTTTCTTAAAGCTTTTGCTTCTATTTGACGTATTCTTTCTCTTGTTACTTGGAATTCCCTTCCTACTTCTTCAAGTGTTCTTGCTTTTCCATCTTCTAATCCAAATCTTAATTTTAATACTTTTGCTTCTCTTGGAGTTAATGTATTCATAACCTCTTCTAATTGCTCTTTTAATAAAGTATATGCTGCTGAATCATGTGGTGCTGGTGTATCATCATCTGGAATAAAATCACCTAAATGGCTATCATCTTCTTCTCCTATTGGTGTTTCTAAAGATACTGGATCTTGTGCTATTTTTTGGATTTCCATTACCTTTTCTACAGGTATTTCCATTTCTTCTGCTATTTCTTCTGGACTTGGCTCTCTTCCTAATTGTTGTAATAGATGTCTTGATGTTCTTATTAATTTATTTATAGTTTCAACCATGTGTACAGGTATTCTTATAGTTCTTGCTTGATCAGCAATTGCTCTTGTTATTGCTTGTCTAATCCACCAAGTAGCATAAGTACTAAATTTAAATCCTTTTGTATAATCAAATTTTTCTACAGCTTTTATTAATCCCATATTTCCTTCTTGTATTAAATCTAAAAATAGCATTCCTCTTCCTAAATATTTTTTAGCAATACTTACTACTAATCTTAGGTTAGATTCTGCAAGTTCTTGTCTTGCTTCTTCATCATCATCTAATATTCTTTTTGCTAATTCTAATTCTTGATCATAAGTAAGTAAAGGGATTCTACCAATTTCTCTTAAATACATTCTAACAGGATCATCAACATTTATTCCTTCATAATCTGTATCTGTTATTTCATCTAATTTTAATTCTTCTACTTCTTTTAAATCTTCTACATCTGGTTCTTCATCATCTAATTCATCTTTAGATATGTCTATTCCCATTTCTTCGAAAGCATCAAAAACTTTATCAATTTGTTCTGCATTTACATCGTCTAATTGGCTTGCAAGCTCTCCATAAGTCATTTTTCCACTTTCTTTTGCTTTTTTAATTATATTATTAACTTTTTCTGAAGTAATATCTTTTTCCTCATTTTCTACTACTTCATCTACTTTTTCAACTACTTTCTTTTCTTCAGGCATTTCATTTGTTTGCTCTTTTTTCTTTGCCATTATATATTCACCCCTATTTAATTTTAACTAATTTAATAATTATATCATTTAGTTCTTTTTCTAAATCTTTTTTATGATTTTCATCTATATTTTCTTCTAATAGATTTAAAATTTCTAATTTTCTTGAGTTTAATTTTTCTTTTTCATATATTACTAATATATCATCTATAGCTTTATTAATATCTGTAATTTCAAAATCATATGATAAAATCATTGTAATATGATTTTGTATTTCCTCATCAAATGTATCTATCATAGCATTTATATTTTTATTACCCTTTTCAAATTCTTCATATACTTTTGAAACAATTTTATAATTTAAGTCATATTTAAAATCTTCTGGTTTTAATATGTTCTTTATTTTTTCAAAAGTATTTGTATCTGGATTTAATAATAGTGATATGATAGTATTTTCTCTTTTTTTAATATCTTCTGATATTTCTTTTGTTTCTTCTTTTTTATGTTTTACAATTGGCTTAGTTTTATCCAATATTTTTTCAGATTTTATATTTGAATATGTTAATTTGTTTACTTGTGCATATATTGCTTCTTTAGAAATATCATATTCTTTAGAAATTTTGTCTATATATATTTCTTTTTCCATATCATTGTCTACTTGTGAAATAAGTTTTGCAATTTCATTTAAAAATTTAATTTTATCATTTGTGTTATCTAAATTTAAGTCTTTTTTTAATACTTTTACTTTAAATTCTATTAAAGAAATTGCTTTTTCAATTAAATTATTAAATCTTGCAACTCCATATTTTATTATATATTCATCAGGATCTTTTGCTCCTTGCATTTGAAGAATTCTTATATCACATCCCATATTCTTTAATATTTCTAGAGACCTAAGTATTGCAGTTTGTCCAGCTCCATCTGAATCAAAACTTAATATTATTTGTTCTGATGACTTTCTAAGAAGCCAACCTTGTTGTTCTGTAAGTGCAGTTCCAAGTGGTGCTACAACATTTGTTATACCTCTTTGATGAAGTGATATTACATCCATATATCCTTCTACAATTAGTATTTTTTTAGTATCTCCTTTTTTTGCTACATTTAAACCAAATAAATTTCTACTTTTACTATATACTACATTTTCTGGAGAATTTATATATTTTGGTTTTGAGTCATCCAAAACTCTCCCACCAAATGCTATAACTCTGTTTCTTACATCATAAATAGGAAACATTAATCTATTTCTATATCTATCTATATACATACCTTTTTCGTTTTTGTTAACTAAACCTGATTCTAAAATTTCTTTTTCTCCGAATCCTTCTTTTTTTAAGGCTCTATATAGCTCATCAAATTTTCCTGAAAATCCTATTTTAAATGATTTTAAAGTTTCATTATTTAGTTTTCTTTTTTTTATATATTCTTGTGCAATTTTAGCAGTTTGCTTATATAAATTTTGATGATAATACTCAGCTGCAAATTCATTTACTTTGTATACTTTTGCTTTTAATTCTTCTTTTGAGTTATCTATATTATTTTCTAACTTAGGTAATTGAATATTTGATTTTTCTGCTAATTGTTCAACAGCTTCTTTAAAAGTTATTCCTTCAATTTTTGTTAGAAAAGTATATACATTTCCTCCAACTCCACAGCCAAAGCAATGAAATATTTGTTTATCTGGTGAAACTGAAAAAGAAGGTGATTTTTCATTGTGAAATGGACATAGTCCAAAGAAATTTCTACCACTTCTTTTTAAATGTACATATTGTGATATTATATCTACTATATCTGTGTTTTGCCTTACTTCGTCTATGATTTCATCACTATATCGTGCCATTTTAGCCTCACTTTCTTCAAATTTATATACATAATTATAATATTCGACGAATTTTACATAAATCCCCCTTTTTATAAAAAATAACTCCCTAAAAATTGTTAGAGAGTTATTTATATTATACATTTTTATTCTTAATAAAAGATTCGTTAAATTCTTCTTTTAAAATGTCCATACTTATTTTATCATAATATTTTCCATTTAAGTAATAGCATTTTCTTCTCCTTCCACATTCTTTAAATCCACATTTTTTGTAACATGCTATTGCTCTTTCATTAAATGATAAAACATCTAATTTTATATTTTGTAAATTTAAATAATTAAATCCATAGTCTAAAAGTAATCTTATTACTTCTGTACCATATCCTTTTTCACGTTCATTTTCTTCTCCTATAAATATTCCTAATGTTCCTGTTCTGTGAATATTATCAATATTTTCTATCCCACAACTTCCTATTAATTCATCGTTTTCTAACTTAATAATACCAAAACATCCCTGTTTACTTACATTATCTTCTAAATATTTTCTTTCTGCTTCTAAACTTACCACTTCTCCACTTTTTCCTATATAATCTGATGTATTAAAATCATCTAACCATTTTGTATATTTTTCGCTATCTTCTATGTTTCTTGGTGATAAATATATATTTTCACCTACTAATTTTTTAAAATATTTCATAATTATTCCTCCTTTATATTATATCTATATTTCCATTTCAAATATCGTTCTTTGTTCTTTGAATCCAACTTTTTTATAAAATTCTAACCTATCACATAAATTTTCTTTTCCTATTTTTTTAGCTTCATCTATTAATAACTTCCCTATTCCTTTTTTTTGCATATTTTTTCTAACTCCAAGTTCATCAATAGATAATATTCTAGCATCTTTTAAATTAATGTGTTCATTTATAATTTTTATTTTACAAATCAACAGTCCTAATATATTTTTATTTTCTTCCGCAATAATAATTATTTTATCTTTATTTTTTAAATATTTTTCAATATATTTTGTGGTTGTAATAAACTCTATTTTATGTGCTTTATCTTTATTTAACCTTTCATCTTCATTATAATTACTATAATAATCTGTTAATATTTTTTTAACTTTATTTTCCATAATTCTCATCTCCTTTATATCTCATATCCAAAACATACTTCTTCATATATTTTTTCTCCAATTTGAATTTTTCATAACTATCACTCTCCTAAAATCAAAAAACCTCACAGAAAAGTCTTCATTAAGACTCCTCTGTAAGGTAATTCTTACTTCAAGTGTAAGTAACTATTGTTACTTTATACCGCTCGCTTTTAGCTAGGCATACTCCTAATATAGTATTTATAATAGCATATTTTTACAATTATGTCAAATTTTATAGTTTATTTTCAACTAATTTATATATATCCATTGTCTGCTTATGTACTTTATTTTCTTTTATAACCAATGCCCAAAGAAATAAAATAATAGCTAAAATTGCTATGTTCTTAAAATAATATATCGCTATACTACTTATTGCTGTTAATATTATAATAGATGCATTTGATATATCATTACTAAACTCTCTCGATTTTTTTCTACCACATTCTATATTTAATATAGACCTTAAAATTCTTCCTCCATCTAGTGGATATATAGGTATTAAATTAAATAATAGTATTAATAAATTTGAATACATTAATATTTCTTTTGAAATTATATTAATGTCTATTTTATTAAATAGTATTATTAATAATAGATTTGTAAGTGGCCCTGAAATTGCAACTATTATTTTTTTTATTTCTAACAAATTACCATTTTTAATTTTTTTATTATAATCTTTTGGATACAATTTAAAAGAAATAGATAATCCAAATGGCATTATTTCTAATTTTTCTGGTTTCATTCCTAATAATAATCCAGCAAATAAGTGTCCTAATTCATGAATTATACAAAATATCATAATAGTAGCATATAGTTGTATTTGTTTTGTAAAATAAAACAAAACTAAAAAAATAAAGATTTTTAAATCTATTCTAAATCTCATAATTTTTTCCTTCAAAATTAAACTTATATTTATATATTTATAATCTTTTGTGGATCTATATATCTATTTGCTTTTCTTATTTCAAAATGTAAATGTGGTCCTGTTGAATTTCCAGTTGTTCCTACTTCTGCAATACTTTGTCCTTGCTTTATATTATCTCCTTGTTTTACATATAAAGTCTTACAATGAGCATATACCATTGTAATATCTCCATTTGTTATTTTTAAGTGATTTCCATAATCTCCTTCAGAAGACGCTAAACTAACCACTCCATCAGTAGCAGATTTTATAACTGTTCCACTTACTGCTGCTATGTCTAATCCTGTATGATTTTTTGGTACTGTACTAGTTGTTGGATTTCTCATGCCAAACTTTGAACTTATATATCCTTCTACTGGTACTATAAAACTTATGGCATTTTTTACATCTATAATGTCTTGTTCTTCTTGTGTTAAATTAACTTTTTCATCTGAAACTTTTTCTTCTACCGCTCCTCCTATATTTTCTTTTTCTTCCAATGTGATTTCTTCTTTATTTTCTTTTATTTCTTCGTCATTTGTTTTTGAAATATTTTCTTCTTTTGTACTCTCTTCTTGTAGTTCTTCCTCATTTTTTTCTTCAGTAGTATTGCTCTCATTTTTATTATTATTAAATAATGAATTATATGTATTTATAATATTTGAATATATTTGACCAAAGTTCATATCATAAGATAAAATTTCTTTTGTTTTATTTCTTAAATCTTCTGAAAAAACATAATTGTTAGTCATAGTTAAATAAAAAATAGAATATATAGAAAGACAAATTATTATTTGCCAAATCATTTTTTTAAATAATTTGAAATCCTTTTTGTCATTTATATTTACTCTAGCTGTATTGTGTTTTATAGAATTTTCTCTTCTTCTATTGTATATTTCTTCAGCTCTTCTTATTTTATCTTCTACAGACATGGTTTTTTCCATAAAAAAACACCTCTTCCTTAGTATATTACCTTTTTAATGTATATGTTTGGAAAAAGTGTTTTATGTTTAATTTTAAAATAAATTTATAACTAAACTTATTAACAATAAAATAGTTACTGCTATACTATATTTCTTTAATCTTGTATAATTCTTTTTTTCTGATTTATTCATCTTATTTATAAATTTATTTTTTTGTGTCCTATCTATATAGTTAGATACTAGCATCTCTGCTTCTTTTAATATATATTCATCATCTTTTACTTGCACATCTTCTATATTATTATTCTTCTTATTATCAATTAATTCTAATTTTCTTATTTTCTTATTTTTTTTAAGTATTACTATTGCCTCTTCTACTAAATTTGAAGGTAGATTTTTTAAAACTACTATATTTTTCATATTACTTGTTTCCATTATATCCTCCTTGAATATATTCTCTTAATTTAAGTTTTTCCACTTTTATCAAGGATATACATTTTATTTTATATTAGATACAACTTCATATATTCCAGTAGAAACAATATCAGACATGCTTTTTATAAAACTTTTAGACACATTTTGTAAAGATTTAAAATTATCTATGTTGTTATATTCATTTTTACAAACACTACATTTTATACTTATATCTCCTAATACAAATATTTCTTTGCCTATTCCTTTTCCTAAAATCATTTTATTTTTAGTTACAAATATTTGTCCAACAAAATTTTTATCTGATACTGCTGAATCAATTACAACTATATAGTTATCTTTATACATTTTATTAATATATATATTTTTCTCATTAATATTTAACGCATTTATTGGATTATCAGTGTTTCCAAGTATAATTACATTATCATTATATTTAAAAAGACTTTCTAGCTTTGTCCCAACTGTTGGTCCAAAACTATCTCCTATTACCTTATTTGTACCTATACACAAAAAGATTAATTTCTTATCTTTGTTATCTATTTTTCTTTTTAATTCATTTACAAATAAATCATATTTATTTTTGTGTTTTATCATTTCCCCTCCTAAAAAATTTATTCTTTTAACTATATGCTAAGTCTTAATCTTTAATTCTTTTATTAGGAGTTATTATTATTTTTATATTTTCATCTTTTGTATATTTATTTACCAAATCATTAGAAAAACTTGCTAGTTCATTTGAAATTACTATTGTATCATAATTATCATCTTTTAAATTCTTTATCTTTTCATCTATCTTTTCTGGATCTTCAATCTCGAATACATCCATTCCTATTATTTTTCCAAATTTAAAGTTTGAATTATCATTTTTGAATTTTATACATGAAATTTTCATAAAAAAACCACCCAAATTTATTTTGGATGATTTTTTTGTTTTTATTCTTATTCATTTTATTTAATCTATTCTATTCCTAAATATTCATTATATGTAACTTCTCTATCTATAATTTTTCCATCTTGTTTTATATCTATAATTCTATTAGCTACAGTTTGAGTTAATTGGTGATCATGTGATGTAAATAAAATATTACCTTTAAATTTACTCATACCATCATTAACTGATGTTATACTTTCCATATCTAAATGGTTTGTTGGCTCATCAAAAATTAAAAAGTTTGCTCCAGATAACATCATTTTTGAAAGTACACATCTTACTTTCTCTCCTCCTGATAAAACTTTTACCTTTTTTAAAGCCTCATCTCCTGAAAATAGCATTCTCCCCAAAAATCCTCTTACATATGTTTCATCTGGATCTTTTGAGTATTTTCTTAGCCAATCTGTTAAGTTTTCATCTGTATTAAACAAATAATTGTTATCTTTTGGAAAATAATTACTTGTAATAGTAGTTCCCCAAATTAATTCTCCCTCATCTGGCTGTAGTTCTCCAGCAATTATTTGAAATAATATTGTTTTTGCATTTTCATTATCAGCTAAAAATGCTATTTTATCATCTCGTTTTACTGTAAAACTTATATTATCTAATATTTTCTCTCCATCAATTGTTTTTGAAATGTTTTTAACTTGTAAAATTTCTTTTCCTGGCTCTCTATCTGGTTTAAAATCTACATATGGATATTTTCTATTTGATGGTTTAATCTCATCTAACTCAATTTTTTCTAATGTTTTCTTTTTAGAAGTAGCTTGTTTTGATTTTGAAGCATTAGCACTAAATCTTGCAATAAATTCTTGTAATTCTTTTATCTTTTCCTCTTTCTTTTTATTTTGTTCTTTCATTTGTTTTAATGCTAATTGACTTGATTCATACCAAAAATCATAATTTCCTGGATAAACTTTTATTTTTCCAAAATCTACATCTGCTATATGTGTACAAACTTTATTTAAAAAATATCTATCATGTGATATTACAATAACTGTATTTTCAAAATTAATTAAAAATTCTTGAAGCCAATCTATACTTTTTAAATCTAAATCGTTTGTAGGCTCGTCTAATAATAATACATCTGGATTTCCAAACAAACTTTGAGCAAGTAAAACTTTAACTTTCTCTCTTGCTTCAATTTCTTTCATCATTTTATAATGATTATCTGGTGAAATTCCCAAATCATTTAATAGCATAGCTGCATCTGATTCTGCATTCCACCCATCTAGTTCAGCAAACCTTTCTTCTAATTTTGCAGCAATCATACCATCTTCTTCTGAAAAATCTGGTTTCATATATATTTCATCTTTTTGCTTCATAATATCATATAATTCTTTATTTCCCATTATTACAGTATCTAAAACAGTATATTCTTCATATGCAAAGTGATCTTGCTTTAACACTGATATTCTTTCTCCTTTATCAATAGTCACATCACCTTTGCTTGGTTCTATTTCTCCTGATAATACTTTTAGGAAAGTAGTTTTTCCAGCTCCATTTGCTCCTATTATTCCATAACAATTTCCTTTTCCAAATTTTATATTAACATCTTCAAATAAAACTCTTTTTCCAAATCTTATTGTAACTCCATTTGCAGATAGCATGATTATCTCCTCCTTATTTACATTGGAATTATACATTATATTAGACCTTTTTTCAAGTTTATTTGATTTTTTATATCTTCTTTGATATAATGTGTCATAGTAACATTTAAATCTGTACACTTAAATGGAGGTAGTGGTATGCCAAGGCGAAATAAGCGTGATATCAGACAGCCAATTGTACAGAGAATATCTGATAGGAAACTTGAGAAGCTCGTTAAAGAACTTAATTCTAATAAGCAAAGAGAATTTCCAAAAGATAATCTCTACAACGAATCTACCAAAAAAAACCGGGAGTAATTCCCGGTTTTTTAATCATCAAATAATAATTTAATTCCCCATAATCCAGATAATCCAACTAATGCATATATTATTCTAGAAAGTATGCTCATTTCTCCAAAAATAGCATCAACTAGATTAAATTTAAAAAATCCTATCAGTCCCCAGTTTATAGCTCCTATTATAATTAATACTAAAGCAATCTTATCTACAACTTTCATTCATCTCACCCCCTAGAAAGTATATTTTATTTATTTAATTTTAATAACACATTTTATATTTATTATTTTTTCTTTTTATAATAATTTTATACATTTTATTGAAAAATTTAGATTTTTATGATAATTTTAATTAATAAAAGGAGATGATTTTGTGGCAAGAAATAGTAGAAAAAGAAGATTAGTAATAAAAGATGAAAAAAAATTTAAAAAATCTATTTCTATATTACTTTTAATCATTGTATCATGCATTATAATATATAATTTTAGGACAATAATAAATTTATTTAATAATAATTTAAATTCATCATCTACTATATCTGAAATTGAAGATGATATAGATGATAATGAAAAAAATTCGACTAAAAATGAAACAAAAAATGAAGAACCTAAAAGTACAACTTTTTCTATGAGTGTTATTGGTGATATTATGTGCCACAATACACAATATAAAGATGCATATAATTCATCTAAAAATAAATATGATTTTTCATATGTTTTTGATAATATTAAAACATATATAAAAACAGCAGATATAGCTGTAGGAAATTTAGAAACTACATTTGCTGGTGAAAAAGTTGGTTATAGTAGTTATCCTACTTTCAATACTCCTGAAGCTTTAGCAGATAATTTAAAAAGTTTAGGAATTGATGTATTATCAACAGCTAATAATCACAGTTTAGATAAAGGATATGCTGGAATTGAAAGTACAATAAATTATCTAGATAAAGCAGATATTTCTCATACTGGTACTTTTAAATCTGAAGAGGATCAAAATAAAATATTAATAAAAGAAGTTAAGGGTATTAAAATAGCTTTTTTAAGCTATACATATGGAACAAATGGTATACCAGTTCCTTCTAATAAAAAATATTGTATTAATTTAATAGATAAAGATTTAATTAAAAAGCACTTAGAATTAGCAAAAGCAGAAAATCCTGATATTATTTGTGTAAGTATGCATTGGGGAATTGAATATCAAACTACACAAAATAAAGAACAAGAAAATTTAGCTAATTTCTTATTTGAAAATGGCGTAGATATAATACTTGGAAGTCATCCACATGTATTGCAACCAATGGAAAAAAGAACAATTACATTAGAAGATGGTACAACTAAAGATGGTTTTGTAATATATTCTTTAGGAAACTTTATCTCTGGTCAAGTAAAACAAAACACTAGAAATTCAATAATACTAAATCTTAAGATTACCAAAGACGAGCAAACTGGTAAAATATCAATAGATAGTGTTAAATATACACCAATATATATGTATAAATCATCATCTAATTCTAAAGCATATAAATTGTTAGATATTGAAGATACTATTTTAAAATATGACACTGAACAAGACACATCAATTGGCTCAACAACATATAACACTTTAAAAACAGAATTAAATAAAATCAAAAAAACTATGGGAGAAAATATTACTAAGTAAAAAAACATTAGCAATTTGCTAATGTTTTTTTAATCTAACATATCCTTTTTCTTAAACCATAACATAACAATAAATGTTATTACTATCGTTATTCCTAATATTATTAAAAATCCATATTGATTATGTTGAAATGGTAGTTCTACATTCATTCCCCACATACTAAATAATAATGTTGGTATAGCTAAAACAATAGTTACTAATGTTAAAAATTTCATTACAATATTCAAATTGTTTGAAATTATAGATGCATATGTATCCATTGTTCCACTTAATATATCACTATAAGTTTTTGCCATTTCTATTGCTTGTTTATTTTCTATAATTGCATCTTCTAATATATCTTCGTCTTCTTCATATAGTTTTATAATTCTTCCCTTCATAGTTTTTTCCATTACAAGCTCATTAGATTTTAAGGAAGTTGTAAAATATACTAAACTTTTTTCTATACTTAACATTTTTAATAATTCTTTATTTCTCATTGAAGTATTTAATTCTTTTTCTGCAACTTCTTTTTCTTTATTAATCTTTTTTAATTCTCTTAAGAATAATTCTGCATTTTTATAAAATATTTGTAATATACTTCTACTTTTTTTATATGTTACTATATTATTTTGCTTTAAATCAGATATAACTTTAGTTTGTTTTAACGATACAGTTATAAAGTAATCATCTCTTACAACAATTATTCCAAGTGGTATTGTTGAGTGTATAGTTTCATTGTTTTCCTTATCTATTATGGGAACATCTATGATAAATAGTATTGTATTATCTTCATCTTCTATATCAATTCTGGCTTTTTCTTCATAGTCTAAAGAATACTTTATAAAATCTTCTTGTATATTTACACTTTTACATACTTTTTTTATTTCATTTTCAGTAGGACTTACTAAATTAATCCAACATCCTTTTTTTATTTCATCTGTTTCTATTGTTTTATTAGTTTCTAAATCTGTATTATATATTTTTATCATAATATTCCCCCTTTCTTTTTTATACCATAATATATTATACACTTTTTTACTTATAATATCAACTATTCATTTAATTTAATATACAGGTGTAATTTCTACACCTGTATTATAGTTTTTGACAAGGAGTTTTAAGTTTAATTTATAATATTGACTATTATAAGTATATCCTTATTTATAGCCTTTACAAACTCCTTAAAAGGGATGCATTCAGGAAACAATGGATTTGTTTCCTCTTTTTGTATGAACATTGAAGTTTTTTCATCATAAATATATCCTACATTTCCATATATACCAAGTGTATATACTACAAGTTTTACATTTGATAATTGATATAGGTTGTTTATGATTTTTACCATTCTTCTTTCTCTTCTTTTAGGATTTTCAGATTCGAAAAAAAGATATTTACAATGTCTTACATTTCTCCGTGAAGCCTTTTTTATTATTTCTGTTTTACCTTTTTGCATTTCAATCCCTCCATACTTGAATGTTCTTAAACTACCTTTATATTATATATCTTTTAAGAAATTATGTCAATCATTTGTTTTATTAATTTTTATATGAACATCTTTTAATTGTTCATCAGTTACAACTGATGGTGCTCTCATAAGTAAATCTCTTGCTTTTTTATTTTTAGGAAACGCAATTATTTCTCTAATATTTTGTGAATTTGCAATTAACATTACCATTCTATCTATACCTGGTGCAGCTCCTGCATGTGGAGGAGTTCCATATTGAAATGCATTATATAATGCTCCAAATCTTTCTTTTACATCATCTTCTGTATATCCTGCTATTTGAAATGCTTTTACCATTATTTCTGGATTATGATTTCTAACAGCTCCTGATGCCATTTCATATCCATTACATACTAAATCATATTGGTATGCTAAAATATCTAAAGGATCTTTATTTTCTAAATCTTCTAGACCTCCTTGTGGCATAGAAAATGGATTATGTGAAAAATCAATTTTTCCATCATCATTTAATTCATACATAGGGAAATCTACTATAAAGCAAAATCTATATGTATCTTTTTCTAGTAATTCTAATCTATTTCCTAGTTCTATTCTAATTAACCCTGCAATTTTTTGAGCAATTTTAAGTTCATCTGCTATAAAGAATATACTATCACCATTTTTTAGATTAAAATCTTTTTGTAATCCTTGTTTTATATCTTCAGTTATAAATTTTGCAATTCCACCATTAATTGTTCCATCATTTTCAAATTTAGTCCAAGCAAGTCCTTTTGCTCCCGCTTCTTGTACTGCAAATTCTGTCATCTTATCAAAAAATTTTCTTCCTTGTTCTGCACCATTTGGTACAATAATTGCTTTTATAGTTTTGTTTTCAAAAGCTTTAAAGTCTGAATTTTTAAATAAGAAAGTTACATCTTGTATTATTAATGGATTTCTTAAATCAGGTTTATCAATACCGTATTTTTCCATTGCTACTTTATATGGAATTTTTATAAATGGTCCATCGTCTACTTTCCAATTAGTAAATTTTTTAAATGTATATGGAACAACATCTTCTAATACTTTAAATACATCTTCTTGAGTTGCAAAACTCATTTCAAAATCTAATTGATAAAACTCTCCTGGTGCTCTATCTGCTCTTGGGTCTTCATCTCTAAAACATGGTGCTACTTGATAATATTTATTAAATCCTGAAACCATAAGTAATTGTTTAAATTGTTGAGGTGCTTGAGGTAGTGCATAAAACTCTCCTGGATTTAATCTACTTGGTACTAAGTAATCACGAGCTCCTTCTGGAGATGAATTAGCTAAGATTGGTGTTTGAATTTCAGTAAAACCTAATTCATCCATCTTATCTCTTAAAGATTTTAGAATTTTAGAACGTAATAAAATATTATTATGTAGTTTTTCATTTCTTAAATCTAGAAATCTATATTCTAATCTTAAATCTTCTCTAACTTCTTGATCTGTATTTATTTCAAAAGGTAAAACATTTTTACATTTTCCAAGAACTTCTATACTACTTGCTACAACTTCTATATCACCTGTTGAAATTTTGTTGTTTTTACTTGTTCTTTCCACAACTTTTCCAAATATGTGAATACAACTTTCTGTATATATATTTTTTATTTCTTCTTGCAATTTTTCGTCACTTATTACTATTTGTGTTATACCAAATTCATCTCTTAAATCTATAAATACCATTCCACCTAGGTTTCTTATTTTTTGTACCCATCCTGAAAGATGAACTTCTTCTCCAACATTTTTTATATTTAATTCACCTAAATTATGTGTTCTATACATCTATATTCCTCCATCTACTCGTATTTTGATATATAAAATTATACTCACATTTTTATTTAAAGTCAATACTAGTATTAAATAGGTATTTTAAAATTAATATTGCACTTTTTATTCAATAATGATATATTTTATTTGAAGGAGAAAACATATGAAAGAACAATTATTAGATTTTTATGATAGAACTAACTTAAAATCATACAATTTAAATGAATCTATGAGATATCAATTAAATATGTTAGATAGTTTAGATGTTTTTACTAGAAAACATAGCGAAAATGTTGCAAGTATTACTTGTAGAATTTGTGAATATTTACATTGTAAAAAATCATTTACCGAATATTGTACAATATGTGCTTATTTACATGATATTGGAAAACAATTTATTCCATCAAAAATACTTCAAAAAAATGGACCTTTAACAGATGAAGAATATGAGAAAATGAAAACACATACAACAATTGGATATGAAATGTGCATGAAAGATTTAAAGTTAAGACCATATGTGGCAGGACCTCTTTATCACCATGAAAATTTAGATGGCTCTGGATATCCTCAAGGTCTTACAAAAAAAGATATACCATATGAAGCACAGATTATAAAAGTTGCTGATGAATATGATGCAATCGTTAGTAAAAGACAATATAAATCACATATAGATATATCTGAAACTTTAAAAATATTAATTGATCAGACACATCCAACTAATAATTCTAAATATGGAAAATTGGATCCAAAAGTAGTAAAATGTTTACTAAAAGTAGTATTAGATGATACATTATATGAATTAAATTGTATAAAAGGATATGTTGACTCACTAAAAAAAGAACTTGATAGATTTAATCAAATAGAAAATTATAAAATTAAAATGGAAAATGCTAAAAAAGAAAAGGATAAAAACTATTATCTAGAAGGTATGAAAATGCTTCTAAAGAAAAATGAAACTTTGGAGAACATAAGTCAAATAAATGATGAATACAAAAAAGCATATGATACAAGAAAAAATATATTAGATAATTTAGACAATGAAATTAAAATAATAAAAAAGCTTAAAGTATAAACTTTAAGCTTTTAATCATCTAGACCAAAACTAATTCCTAATGCATTATTCACTTTATTTATTATATCAATATTATCAATATGACCTATTTTTTCTTTTAATCTAGTTTTATCTATTGTTCTTATTTGTTCTGTTAAAACTACAGAATTACTCTTTAATCCGCTTGTATTTTCTCCTAGTTCTATATGAGTTGGCAATTTTGTTTTATTTGTTTGAGATGTAATAGCTGCAGCTATTACAGTAGGACTATATTTATTTCCCAAATCATTTTGAATTATTAAAACAGGTCTTATTCCTCCTTGTTCTGATCCGACAACTGGACTTAGGTCTGCATAAAACATATCGCCTCTTTTTATTATCATTTTCTTCACTCCTAATATTAGTATTTTTATAAGTCTATATATTTGTAATTTTAAATACTAGTTAAACAGCAAAGAAAATAGTTCTAGTTATACATTGCTTACTAAATTATATAATTCAAAAGCTAAGATATTATCTTTATCGACACTATTTATCTTTACCTCATTATATAATATGTAAACCATAGTTTTTTGGTTATTATCTTTTATCTCTAATTTTGTTGGATTATGTGTTTGTTTATCAATATACAAGCTTTTATACATTCTGTATTTATTATTAGGATTTTGAGTTTTCATTATTATTTGGTTTTCTTCTTCAATATATTCTGACGAATCTTGATTTTTATAATCTTCTATAAAAGAACTTAAATCTAGACAATTATCAGAAATATAATTATAATTTTCAAATAAAGTTGCTAAACTCAGATTACTATTTTCTACTTTTAAATTATCTCCATTTCTTATTATTTTTACTCCTTTAATATTGCTTGGTTCTATTATTTCTTGTGAATTTAAGTTAGGACTTGCATACTTTTGATTTATAATATACTTATTTGAATTTTTATTAGTCTCAATTTCTACTTCTATATTTGCTTCATATGAACTAATATTTAAAATATACTCTACAATTTGTTGACTAGTCATATTATTTCCAATTTTAAAAACTTTAGCCGTTTTTTTATTAAAAAATATAAATATTATTGAAATTATTAAAACTAATAATATTAAAATAAAAAATATCTTTTTCTTGTTCAAAGTAATTCCCCCTAAAAAAATATCTAAAGGTTAAATTCCCTTTAGACATTTTTATTCACTATTTTTTTAAATATTCTCAAAATATTTTTCTAATAAATTTAATAATTCTTCTTTATTTTCTATTGTGTTCATTTTACTTCTAAATTTACTAGAGTCTTTTAAATTTTTTGTATACCATGAAATATGTTTTCTCATCTCTTTTATTGCTACATTTTCTCCTTTTTCTTCTATTTCCATATTAATATGTTCTTTTATAATATTCAATTTTTCTTCAGTTGTAGGATCTTTCATTTTTTTACCAGTTTCTAAAAAATATTTTATTTTTTCAAAAATCCATGGATTTCCAAGGCATCCTCTTCCTATCATAATTCCATCTACATTTGTTTTTTCAAACATATTTAATGCACTTTCTTCATCTATAATATCACCATTTCCTATAACTGGTATATTAACTGATTCTTTTACTTCCTTTATTATTCCTAAATCTGCTTTTCCACTATAATACTCACTTCTAGTTCTACCATGAATAGTTATTGCTGATATTCCATTGTTTTCTGCAATTTTAGCTATTTTAGTAGCAACTATATTATCATTATCCCATCCTTTTCTAAATTTTAAAGTAACAGGAACCTCAGCATTTTTTACTACTGATTGAATTATTTTTTCAGCCTTTTGTAAATCTAATAATAATTTACTTCCATCACCATTTTTTACAACTTTTGGTGCAGGACATCCCATATTAATATCTATAATATCAGCTATTTTATTAACATATTTTGTAGCATATGCCATTGTTTCTTCATCACTTCCAAAGATTTGAATAGCAACTGGCCTTTCTTCTTTCTTTATATTCATAAGTTTCTTTGTTTTAGTATCATCATGAAATATTGCTTTACTACTTATCATCTCTGTGCAAACTAAAGATGGTCCAAATTTTTTACATATAACTCTAAAAGGCAGGTCTGTAATACCTGCCATTGGAGCTAATAAAATATTATTTTCTAATTCTATATTTCCTATTTTAAGTTTTTTTAAATACATTTTTACCTTCACTTTTTATTTTACAAAAATCGTTTTTTGTCTTTTACTACTTATATTTAATAATAATCCTACTGAAATAAAGCTTGTTATAAGTGAACTTCCTCCATAACTTACAAATAGTAGAGGTACCCCTGTTATTGGTAATAATCCCATTGTCATACCTATATTTTCAATCATATGGAATAAAAATATTCCAGCTATTCCCATTGAAATATATGACCCCACATTATCTTTGGCAGTCTTTGCTACATATACTGCTTTAGTTATTAGAAATACATACAGTATTATTATGCTACATGCTACTATAAATCCCATTTCTTCACCTATAACAGCATATATAAAATCTGTAGTTTTAGGATATAAAAATCCTAATTGTGTTTGATTTCCCTTAAGTAATCCCATACCTGTAAGTTGACCTGCTCCTATTGCTAATTTTGATTGTATAATATTATATCCAGATCCTCTTGCATCTGATTCAGGATTTAAGAATACATCTATTCTTGTTTTAGCATGTTCTGGTAATACATATAAATATAATATAGGTAAACTTATTACTATAATTAATGCTGTTACTATTATATATTTTTTATCTAATCCAGATACAAATAACATACATACTAATGAAAATATATATGCTATAGCTGTTCCATAGTCTGGTTGCAATATTATTAAAAATACAGGAATAGCAACAATTCCTAAACATATAAGAAGTTTTAAAGGTTTATTTATTTCTTCTCTTCCTTTTTCTTGAATTTTAGATAATGCATATGCTAAAAATATTACTACAAATATTTTAGCAAACTCCCCTGGCTGAAAAGAAAAATCTTTAAATCCAATCCAACTTCTAGCTCCATTTATTGGTTCTGTAAATAATACTCCTATAAGTAAAATAATGCCAATACCATAAAGTATTGGTGATATTTTCACCAATACTTCATAATCAATAAACATCACTATAATCATAATAATAATGCTAACAACTAACCATATTATTTGTTTTTTAAATTCACCATAATTTGATTCTTGAGTCGCGGAAAATAATGCTACACATCCAATTATAGATAATATAATTGCACATACTAATATCCACCACTCAACATTCTTTAACATCTTTTTTCTCATAGAATCACTCTTTTTCTATTCGTTTATTTCTTCATTATCACTTTTTTCAGATTCTGATTCTTCTTCTTTTTTTGTTTCTTCTTGTTTTTCTTCTTCTACTTTACTTTTTTCATCTTGGTTTTCGTTTTGCTCTTCACTTTTATTTTCATTTTCTTTATTAATATCTTCAGTTATATTTTCTTCTTTTTCTTCTTCATTTTCTTTTTTTGCTTCATCATTATCTGCTTCTTTTTTAACTTCCTCATGCTCTTTTTCTGTCTTTTCTTCTTTATTTGCTATCTTCCTTGTTTCTTCCTTTATATTTAAAATAGGGATATTAGCATATAAAGCTGGTGCACCATTTGTTCCATCAGAATTTTCTTTGTTAGTAAGTCTTACATCTATGGCACTTTCGTCTATCTCTATATATTTTTTTATAACTTCGATAATCTCTTGTTTCATCAAATCTAAGAAATCTGCTGATACATTAGCCCTATCTTGTAATAAAACTAAATGTAATCTTTCTTTTGCAGTATCTTTGGAATTTGATGCTTGATTTTCTTTTTTTATCATTTTCTTAAAAAATTTTAATATATTATCAAACATTATCCTTACTCCTCTAAATTGTTTTATTTTTTAAATAGTCTTTTTAACATTGCAAAAAAACCTTTTTCTCTTCCTGGAATAGTAACCTCAATATTTTCTCCTAAAACTCTTTTCGCAATTTCTAGGTATGCTTTTCCAGATGGAGCTTTTTTATTTTGGATAACTGGTTCACCTTTATTTGTTTGTGTAATAATATATTCATCATCAGGCACAACACCAATAAGATCTATTGATAATAAATCAACTATATCATCAACATCCATCATCTCGCCTTTTTTAACCATATTAGGTCTAATTCTATTTACAACTAATTCTGGATTTTTTATTTCTGATGATTCTAATAATCCTATTATTCTATCTGCATCTCTTATTGCTGATATTTCCGCTGTTGTTACAACTATTGCTCTATCTGCTCCTGCAATAGCATTTTTAAAACCTTGTTCTATTCCTGCTGGACAATCTATAAGTATATAGTCAAATTCTTCTTTTAGTTTACTTGTTAATTCTTTCATTTGTTCTTCATTTACTGCACTTTTATCTCTTGTTTGAGCTGCTGGAAGTAAATATAATTCTTTAAATCTCTTATCTTTTATTAAAGCTTGTCTTAATTTACATTTTTCTTCAACAACATCAACAATATCATATACTATTCTATTTTCTAATCCCATAACAACATCTAAGTTACGAAGACCAATGTCAGTATCTACTAATGCTACTTTTTTTCCTTCTAATGCTAAACTAGAACCTAAATTTGCTGTTGTTGTTGTTTTTCCAACTCCACCTTTTCCTGATGTTATAACTATAACTTCTCCCATAATCTTCCTCCTTAGGATTTAAAAACACTTTATTTTAATAATAATATAATATAATGAAAATGCTAAAAAGTCAATCTAAATTAGCCTAAAAACAAAAAAAATAAGAAGATATACTTCTTATTTTTAAATCTTTTTTAGTTGTTTAAATGTACACCAATATTCATCTTCATCTAAAACTCCAGCTTTTATATTCTCCATAATAAATGAAGACACTTTATCTATAAATTGTATTATTTCTTCATACTTTAAAATCTTTGTATTACCTTCTTTAAAAAATATTTTATCTTTAACTTTTTTTGGTAATTTAACATTATATCTTAAAATTAAATCTTTATTTAAAATATCATAATCATCATATATATCATTTGAAAAACAATCTAATAAATTATTATAAAACAAATAATCTGTTACCAGATGCAAGAAATAACCTTTATTAAAACTATCTTTAATATCTCTTTCTTCAAAAAATCTTCTAAGGTTTACTTTGCTACTTTTTTCTCCATAATGTGAAATTGATTTATTCTCAAAATTATCTGGATAAATTATTCCTTCTATAAATTCATCATAATTTTCTACTTCCTGTGGATGTTTTCTTATATATTCTTCTGCTACTGCTAAATGTATTACATATCCTGCCATAATTATCTTACCTTTCTATATATTAAAATGTTCATCTTCAAAATTATTTAAATCCTCAATTCCTCCCTCATGTTCTAATTGTACTCTTTTTTGATAATTTGAACTTGAGACTATTTTCATTTTTCCTTCATCTCGTTTTGTAAAAACTAAATTGACCCCTTCCCATTCATCCTTGTATTTTTCTTCTTTATCTTTTAAGTCTGATCCTAAAAATACTGCAATTTCACTTTTATCTACTCCATAAAAATCTAATACCTCTTGTATAATATCTTTTCTTGTTGTTTCTAAATTCATAAAAAACACATGGTCAATTGATTTTAATTCACGCACATTGTTTGCTCTTTCTTGAGTTGTCTGAAGTGGGATTTTGTTTTTATTAACCTTTATTCTTTCATCTGATTTAACAACAGCAACTAATTTTTCGCATTGCTTCTTTGCCAGTTTTATATTTTCTATATGTCCACTATGCAACATATCATAACTACCTATTGCAATTCCAACTTTATATTTTTCTTGCTCATCTGATTTCTTTAGTTCTAAATATTCACTATATGCTTTTTCTATTTCTTTTTTTACTATAGTAGCATCTCTAGTATCTACCGGAAATACGAAATTAACATTATCAATTTGTTCAGCTATTTCAATTCTTTGTTCAGTAGTTTTCATACATGCAGTATTTAATTCATTTTGAACATACTCATCTGTATATACTCCTAAAGCATAAGTTTTATACTTAGCAGCTTGTTCTCTTATACCTTTTATTATTTTTGGAGTCAACACTTCAAATATTCCAAGTGAAAATCCAAATTCTTGTTTAGACATGATTTATCTCCTTTATTATTTTATTTTAATTATGTATACAATTATATTATATCATGTTTAAACTAATAATTCAAATTTACTCATAAAAATAATCTATTATTCCATTATATATTCCCCATGCTAATCTATTTTGATATTTATCTTCTAGTAAATTTTTTTCTTCTTCAGGATTAGATAAAAATCCACATTCTACTATTGTTGTAGGTATTTCTACATGTTTTATTATATAAATATTATCTATTGTTTTAGCTAACCTGTTATTTTCCTTTTGAATAGCTTCATTTAAATTGTTTTGTATAGATACAGCCAATTTTTGTGATTGACTACTTCCTTCTTTATAAAAAGTCTGCCAACCATCATACTGTTGCTGTGGTATCTTATTTAGATGAATAGATACAAATATATCTGCTTGACTTTCATTTCCAATTTTTACTCTATTTCTTATATCTGATATCTTCTTTTGTCTTAAAGTTTTACTATCAATATCATATATTGCATTTTCATCAGAACGCGTTAATATTACTGTGCATCCACTTTGTTCTAATAAACTTTGTAATTTTAATGCAATTTTTAAATTAGTCTCCGCTTCAGTAGTACCATTACTACTTTGTGCACCTTCATCTGGAACTCCGATGTCCGTGCGTCTATAACTATAGTTTTCCCTGAAACAGGTAAATTAACTGTTTGTATAATACTTTCCTCATTTTGATTTGAAAGCATAAAAGTAAATACAGATACAAAAACACACATTATTATTAAAACTAATCTTTTTTTATTTAAAACAATCATAAAAAAACTCCTATATAAATATTTTCTTTATATTTATATGAGAAGTTTTTTCTTTTATTCTTTATATATTTTATTAAATTTAATATTACCTATTTTGTTGTCTTCTATCAATAGCGTAACTACTTCCTTGTATTGATTTAGCAACATGTTTTACTTGAGCTCCTACTTCACCAATTTCTAATATATTACCGAACCTATTTTTATCTGCAACAACAACTCCTATTGATACAGATGTAAGTGGAAATTGTTCTATTATTCCTCTTCTATTTTCTACCTCTATATAGCCTTTTTCTACATCTTCTTCTGTAAAAAATTCTTTTACTTTATTATCAAATGTAATTATTATATCCTGACATAATTTTTCACAATCTATGTCTGGTACTATTGCAACAAAGTCATCTCCACCAATATGTCCTATAAAAAATCTATCTTTTACATTATTATGCACACAATCTGTAATAGTTCTTGCTGTAAATTTAATTATTTCATCACCTTTTAAAAATCCATAAACATCATTATATGCTTTGAAATTATCTAAATCTACATATAGTACTGAAAAATTTTCTTTATTTAATAACCTTTTCTTTAATTCTGCATGTATTTGTACATTACCAGGAAGACCTGTTAGAGGACTAATTCTTCTGTTTATTGAAAGTAATCTGTTTATATTTTTTACAGTATAATACAAGTATTGTTCATCTACAGGTTTTTTTATAAAGTATTCTATAGATTCACTTAATATTTTTATTCTGTGGTCTTTATCTGAATTAGATGAAACAACTATAACTGGTGTTATTGTATTATCATCATCACTTCTAATTTGTTTACACAATTCTACAACATCTCTATCAATTGCATCTTCATTAATTATAATTAATGATGGAATATTTTTTAAAGCTACATCTATTTGTTCTGTTTTTACACTTATAAATTTATAGTCTTCATCATTTTTAAATAACTCTCTAAATACAACTATAGAAGAATCATCATCATCAATAATATATATCTCTTGTACCATTTTTTCCTCCAACAATAATTTTTTTTATTATATATAAACTATATAGTTTATTTCAAGTATTTTTTTTAGTTTTTTTCATTTTTTTTATTTTTAATGAATATTTCTAATTTTTGATTTAGAATTTCTGTAATCTTTTCAGACTTCATTGTAGGGAATGCTCTTTTTAATCTATATATTCTTTTATATAATTTTTTCACAAACTTTTCTCTTTTTTTATTTAATTCATCAATTATTGCTTGTACACTTTCTTTTGATTTATCTATTGTTTTAGTTATGATCTTTATTTCTTCTAATTTAGCTTTTATATCAACATTTAACTCTTCAATATACTTAAGTGCACTATCAATTTCTATTATACTCATTACACTTAATATACAATCAATTATTAGTCCTGTAGATAATATTATATCTATATATAATATTATTTTACTATCTACTGTACTTAAAATTTGTGCAAAAAAAGGATTTATATAATTTATAAATAATACTCCAAGTATTCCCCAAAATATTGAATTAACTAGGCAAACTCTTCCATGTATATTCAATTTGTAATTTGAGTAATCCCAGTACTTAGTTTTAAATAATTTTTCTAATAAAAATCCAACAATATATTCCCATATAGATAAAATAAAAAATGCTATAAAAAATAAAATAATGTTATTTCCTTTAAATTCTTGTAGAAATACAAACATTATTATTGCTCCTACACCATATATAGGGCAAAAAGGTCCATTTAAAAAGCCACTATTTACTAGCTTTTTTTGTAATATTGTTTTTAATACTGATTCTAATACCCATCCTAGAAATGAATATAATATAAAATATGTTAATATGTTTAAAAAATTAATTTCCATTTTATACCTCTATTTAATATAAAAGGTTGAAAGAACTATTAAACTTTCAACCTTGTTATTTACTGCTTTGTGCATTTTGCTTTAAATGTCTCAGTTAATCCGTTTGAATTATATACTGTTACTTCTAGTTTATTTTCCCCATCTTCTAGTGGATATGAATAATTAAATTTTTTATCATTTATATTTAATCTATATCCTTGTCCATTAAGAATAAATTCAACTTTTTCTAACTTTTCATCATCTGAAGCTTCAATTATAAAGTTTTGTCCATCAGTCTTTACAGAAAGTTTTGGTTTTGTTACTCCATTAACATCTTGTTGTTTTG
This sequence comes from uncultured Clostridia bacterium, assembly GCA_947627935.1. Lineage (GTDB taxonomy): Bacteria > Bacillota > Clostridia > TANB77 > CAG-508 > CAG-269. The sequence goes on from CANQXY010000013.1 coordinate 36,967, forward strand.
TAGTTGTTTTATTGTTTATATCAACTGCAATTATAGTAAGAGTATGTAAACCTTGTGGTATTTCAATTAATTGTTCAAATGATGTATCTCCTACATCTATTTTTTGTTCCTCTTCTTCATCCCATCTATATGTTATATATGAAATTTTGTTAGTAGCAGTAAAAACAGCTTTGATATTTGTACCTTCTGCAGATATATTTATTTTAGGATCTTCTTCTGCAACAAATTTTCCTTCATATTGATCTGAAATTTGTCCATCTACATCTGTAGCTGTAATATTCAAAATATTTGTTCCTATTGGTATATCAATTACTTTTTGAATATTAGTTTTTCCTTCTCCTTCTATTGTTTGTTCGTTTTCTTGATTCCAACTATATTTAATATTACTTATTTGCTTTTGATGTTTTACGCTTATAGTTATTGTATCATCACCATTATTTTCAACTGAAATTTTTGGTTTTATTACTTCTTCTACTTGTGATTCTGTAAAATTCTTATATAAGACATATGCACCTATACCTACTAAAATTATTCCGAAAATTAACATACAGATTGCAAATATTTTTAATATCGTTTTTATATTAACAGGACCACTGCTCTTTTTATTTTCCGTATATAATATTTGATTCATTAATTTCACCTCTTTTGTTTTACTACGGAAAATTATATCATAAGGTTTTTTTCTTGTAAATATTTTTAAAAAATTTAATATTTATCCATATTATTTTACATACAAAAAGAATAGAAGACTAATCTTCTATTCTTTTTTATTTTATAATACAAATTTCTTTATTAAGAATATTCCTCCTG
>CANQXY010000014.1 GCA_947627935.1 uncultured Clostridia bacterium
GAATTTAAACAAAAAATATTTTTCAAAGGACAAATATATGATGCCTATGAACTAATAATTGATATTATAAAAACAGCTCAAAGTAAAATAGTAATAATAGATAATTATATAGATGATACTATTCTTAAAATGCTACAAAAGAAAAATAAAAATGTCCAAGCAATTATTTTAACTTCACAAAATTGTAATCTAACAAACTTAGATATTAAGAAGTTTAATGAGCAATATGGAGCACTAAAAATAGCACGAACAGATAAATTTCATGATAGGTTTATTATTATAGATAACAAAGAACTTTATCATTGTGGAGCATCACTCAAAGACTTGGGGAAAAAATGTTTTGGAATTAATAAGATAGAAGGAATAGACTTTATAGAAAATATAAATAAAATAATTAATTTTTAATACTTTTATATTTAAGTATTTTAATTTTCCCTGTATTTATAGTATAATTATTGTATCAAATAAAGTGAAGTGGTGAAAAAATGAAAAATAATTATATAATAATTGGCGATAGTATTACATATGGGATTGGAGATTTTGAAAGTGGTGGATGGTCTGCCATGTTTAAAAAGTTTATCGTTAATAAAGATGATTCAAAAATATGCAATAATTTTGTGCACGTTGCAGGTTTTCCTGGAGCTACAAGCAAAGATATATTAAATAAGATTGATAATATTTTAAATAGCTTTATTTACGATGGGTTTAATAATATAGTTATTCTCTCAATTGGGGTAAATGATACACAATTATTTAATGGAAATTACAAGATAAGCATAGATAATTATAAATCAAATATTAAAAAGATAACTAAAAAGATTATGTGCAAAGGAATGCAACTTATAATTTTAGGATTAACAAGAATTGAGAGTGATGAAAAATTTTTATGGAAACCAAATAAGCATTATAATAATAGTATTATTTCTGAATATGATAAAGATTTAAAATTGATTATGGAATATGATAGTGAATTAAGAAGATTATGTGAAGAAAATAAAATTAAATATATTCCAATGCAAGATGTTTTACAAAAAGAAGATTTTGTTGATGGATTACATCCAAATCAAATGGGACATAAAAAAATATTTGAAAGAATTAAAGATTTTACAAATAAATAATGAAAATTATAATTAAAAAAACACTTTTAAACTACATTAACACTACATTAATTTTTACAATTCGTTCCCTGTAAGTATTGATACTACTCTATTTATAAAAATATTAAACTGGAGTACGCCTCCAAATAAAAAACAATTCCACAGATTTTTAATATTTCTGTGGAATTTTTATAATGTTGAAAGCTTTTTTTATTTCTTTATTTCTTAAATTATCTGTGTGTGTACACAGCTACAAGACTTACATGTCTCATTATTTTTATTTTCTCCTCTTTGGTTTATTTTTCTTTTTTAGTATATATTAAACTTCTTGTTTTTTCAATAGCTGTAACACAAATGTAATATTTATATGATAATTTTAAAAATGCTAAGTAAAGCTTAATAAATTTAAATAATAGTTCTTATATATAAAATAAAGTTCAAATAATAAAATTTTAATTGAAGAATTTTTATATAATGTATAATTTATTATAAATATTCTTTTTATTATTTTTTAAAATTTATTTACTTTTATAAAAAAAAGATGTAAAATTTTGGTATCTAAAGTTTACTTAATTTTAGGAAAGGGGGATTGTGTTAGTAAATAACTAACATATAAATTAATATGAATAAAAAAACTTTTTTAAAAATTTTTATAACACTATTCATTTTATTGGCATTTGTACTATTAGTTTCAACTTATTTTGTAAGTGCTGCAACAGAACCTGGTAAAGTAACTGGTGCCAAAGTTGTTTTAAGAGTAGATGCAAAAGTAAAAGTTCCATATTTTTCTTGGAATGCAGTTTCAGATGCAACAGAATATGAAATTTGGAGAGGTGACACAGAACCAGAACGCATACTTACTACAGTAAATACTAACTATTTTGCTGGAGGTGAAAATCATTTACTTGACCCTTGGGTTCCTTATAACAATTATTGGGTTAGAGCTATAAATGATTATGGCGAAGGAGAATTTTCTGATGCTTTTACATATTTTATAAAACCTGCCACACCTAAAAATTTAAAAGCAACAAAAACTAATCAAGGAATTAAATTGACTTGGGACAAAGTAAGTGGTGCTGAAAGCTACAATATTTATTTATGTGGTAGAACGCCTGGAACTAATGAAATGTATTCTTATAACATAGATAGTACAATCTCAAATTTTATTACCATTAATTATACAATAGATTCTAATGAAATGTATGCAGTTAAAGCTGTAACTACTTACCCAGGATATTATGATGATAAAGAAATGTATAGTGACATTTCTAATTATGCTACATATAGAGCAAATGTACCTACACCATCAGGAGTTAAAGCTAACGTTCAAAATGGTAAAGTAACATTAAGTTGGAATGCTGTTGAAGATGCTGATGGATATCAAATATATAATGGAAATACTTATATAAAAACTACATCTTCACTAAATTATACATTGTCTAATTTATCTACATCAAAAGTTCATACTCTAAAAGTTCGTGCATACATAGATAATGATTTTTATAATCCTTCAACTAAATTTTATAGTAATTTCTCTAATGTAAACGTTTTTCCTAATGCAGTTTCAAAAGCTAAAACATCTTTAGTAGGTAAAACTAATATTAAAATTACATGGAATAAAAAAAGCAATGTAACAGGATATAAAATCTATCGTTCAACTTCCAAAAATTCTGGATATAAGAACATTAAAACTATAACTTCAAAGAATACTAATTCTTATACAGATAAAAATTTATCAAAAGGAAAAACTTATTATTATAAAGTTATTCCATATTTAAAAACTAACGGAAAAGAATATAATGGTGGAAATTCAAATATTTCTAATATAAAAACATTTAGTGATAGTAAAATTACTGGTTTATATATATGTACTGAAGCTGGTAGTAGTAATTCTTACCTTTCTTGGACAAAATCTTCAAATAACATAGATGGATATATAATTTATCGTGCTACCTCTAAAAATGGAAAATATAAAAAAGTAAAAACTATTACTTCATCAAAAACATATACTTATACAAATAAAAACTTATCAAAAGGAAAAACTTATTATTATAAAGTAAGAGGATATAAGAAAATTAATGGAAAAACATATTATACTAAATATTCTAACATAAAAAGTATAAAAACTTCTTATATTAACAAAAATACTAGTTTACCACATCAAACATATACATATTATGGAGATGCTTTTACAATAAAAACTCTTTCTATGAAATATAAGAAAAATAGTGGAAGCAAAGCTATATATCAAATTAAAATGAAAATAAAAGCTGAATCTTCTAGAACAAATGATGTATATTTTACAGTTTATTTTTACGATAAAAATAATAGATATATAGATAGTACTACATTACAATTTGGAAGAAAAGTTGGAAATTATACTAAAACAATTACTTGGGAAAATGTAAAGATTCCTAAGAAAGCAGCTTCTTTTACAATAAAATAAGTTTTATAAAAAATGGACTTTAATATATTAAAGTCCATTTTTATTTTAACACTAATTTAAAAAATTTATCTTCACCATTAAATTCTGTTTTCATTTTAGCTGTAAATCCATTGTATATACTTTTATCTTTACTACTTAATACATCTTCTATAATCGCATTATAAATAAATTCTTCATTTATATTATTTTTTATATGTATATTAAAACTAATATTATATTTTATATCTTCTAAATTTATATTTGCTTTTTTTAATATTCTACCATCATAAGAAACTACACTATTATTTTGAGTTGCACTATATTGTTTTAAATCTTTATTTACATATCCTAAAGTTATTGGATTTGAACAATCTGTGTAAAAGCTTGGATTTGAGTAATCATTTAACTCATTTTCATTATTAGTTCTAATAATGTTATAGTTTATATAATCAGTATTTTCTAGCATCTTAAATTTCCCAAAATCCATAACACTTTTATAGTTGATTATTTTTTCTCCTCTATTAGAACTTGCTTCAATATTAATATTATCAATATATAATTCACTTACAGTATTTTTTTCATTTGTCTCTTTTATATAATTTTTATTATCGATATATATTGCTATATCAGTATATTGACAAACATTTAAATCCTGTAAATTAGTATCTTGAGTATTACTAATTCCAGCACTATTATATATTAATATTTTTTCAACCCTAAATATTGCATTTTCATTTTGAGTTGCAATATTTATCATTTCATTTGCATATTTATTTTTTAGTACATTTCTATAAATAATATTAATAATAATAAATGTTAAAATTATAAATGATATTACAATTATTTTAGGCATATGCTTCATTTTAAGTAATCTACTTATCATTGCTATCTCCTATTATAACTTATTATATAATTCTTCCATTTTTGAATATACTTTATTACACCAGTTTTCATCACTTGCATATCTAATATTTACTCCTGAAACTGTAGGTCCATTATAATATGATCCTTTAGCAACTTCGCCATCATATATTGGTGTTCCTGGTTCATTTATATAATATTTAACAAGCATTTTAGCTACTAATTCTATGCCATCTTCATATGTCTCAAATACATATGAATAACTATATGGATCTCTATCATATGAACCATATCCAAATAAATTGTTTTTATCCTTAGCAATAACTGATTTTCCCCAATTACTCTCATGTATGCCTATTGCTGCTAAAAATACTCCATTTATATTATATTTTTGCTCAATATTATAAAATGCTTCTGCATTATTTTCAAATATTTTATATTTATCACTTGAGTTTCCTGAAAGTATTTTTTTAAAGTCTTCCAAATTTAAGCCACTTGGTTTATTTAAATCCATATTAAAATCTAAGCTTTGTTTAATTCTAAGTATTCTACATTTTTGTGCAATTTCTGGATTTAGTGTTTCTGATGTAAGCACATCTTTTCTTATATAACCTTCATTTAAATCAAAAGATACTTTACACCATTTATTATCTGTTACATCTAGTAATTTAACATCTAAATTTTGTGGTATTGTACATATATTCAAAGAATTTTCGTTAGGATCCTTCCTTAATTCAGAAGAATTAATTAAATACATTTTATCTCCAATATGTACATTTAAATTTTTTAAGAAATCAGATGTTCCTACTTCAATAATAGCTTCTGTTGATTGTTCTAATAATTTCCTATTTATAATATTTTCATCGACAAATTCATTATTTTCATATATCTTTACTGCAGTAACTTCTTCTTTTCCGTTAATTCCTTCTTGAACTACAAGTTGTTCGTCTTTTGGTAATAGTTTATTTTCTTTATATACTGTTTTATGTTCTATAGCTCTTTCTTCTGTAACAAGTTTTTTTGATGTTATAACACTTATATTTTCAGAAATCACATTTTCTACACTTATAACATTATTATTTTCTTCATATTCTCCTAGTATTTCTACTTCTTCTTTATTATCATTTGATGCAAATATGTATCCTGTAAATGCTGTTGTAATGCAAAAAATAAGCACAACAATACTAGCTACAGTTATGGTTTTTGTAGCTATAACATTTTTAAAACCTTTTCTATTATTAATTTTAGCTTTTTTATAACTCTCTATTTGAGCATTTCTTGAATCTTGTAACTCTTTGAACACTTCTGGAAGAGTTCTATTATCTTTTGATTCTTGTATCATATCTAATATAAACCTCTTACATTTAATATTATACAATTATATTATAATCTAATATTAAAGCATTGTCCATTAAATTTTTATTACATTTTTGTTACAACATAAAAATCAGAAGAAAAAAATCTTCTGATTTCTACTTATTTACCAATAAACATTTGAACATAAATTTTACCATATTTATTACTATTTACAACACCAATTCCTGTGTAATTATAACTAGAATTTAAAATATTTGCTCTATGCCCTTCTGAATTCATCCATGCTTCTACTGCTTTTGCATTACTTGAATTACCTGCTATATTTTCTCCTGCTGTTTTATATGAAATCTTAAAACTATTTAACATATTAAATGGTGTCCCATATATTGGTGAATTATGTGAAAAATAATTATTTTCTACCATATCTCTTGCTTTTATTCTTGCAACATTTTGTACTTCATCATCAATTTTTAGGCTTGAAATTCCAGCAGCTTTCCTTTTTTGATTTATTAAATTAAATACTTCTAATTCATTTTCTGTTAATGATGTAGTTGTTGTATTTTGATTATTAGAAGAATTATTTTGATTTGTTCCTTGAGAATATACTAATCTAACATATTGTTTACTTACCATTCCTACATAATCATTATTTGTCTGTATAACATACCATGTTCCTATTTGTGCAAAAACTCTTACATATTCATTTTTGGAAATTTGAGTTACAATTCCATATGATGTAGCAGGTCCACTTCTTACATTTAACTTACTAGCAGTAACTATACCTGTAGTACTTCCTACTGTTTGATAGTATTGCATACCTCTAGATATATTTATAAAAATTGCAGAAAAGATTAATATAAAAAATAATAACAATATTAATACTCTCTTTTTATTAAAAAACTTCATAATAAAAACCTCCAAAATATGATTATAAGTATTATAACCACATTTTAAAGGTTTATAACAAAATATATAAACAAATTATTTATTAGTTATTAATTTTTCGTCCTTAAGCATATTTCTGTAGTATTGAGCTATTAATTCATCAAGCTCTACACTTAATTTGTAAGTTATACTGTAATCATTTCCTGAAATTATGCTTTCATTTAGTTGGTCTCTTAATTTACAAATTTCTTCGTTTAGCATAAGGCATCTCTCCTTTTTTTATTTTTTATCTTAAGTATATTTATAAATTAACATATTTTTACATTTAAGTCAAGCAAATTTCTAGTGTTTTTTCATGTTTCGTATCCCTTTTTTTTATTGATTTTTAGATATTTCTACACTTTTCGACATAATACTTTAAACTATGATAAAACATACTAAAATATTTTTTAAGTTCTTACGACAGAAATAGTCATTTTTTCTTCTTTAAATAAATTTTCTAAGATATTTTCAATATATTTTTCATTAATAGTTTCTATTTCTTCTAAATAATCAAAACTATTAATACCTTTAAAGTAGTCTGATAAAAACATTCTTGCTATATCTCCTACTTCATTATATTCTCTTACATAATTACCATAAATCATTTTTTTAATTCTTACAAAATCTTCTACATTAATCCCATCTTTTTTTAATCTATTTATTTCTTCTTTAAATTTTTCATACACTAATTCTGGATTTGTTGATTGACCTGATATTAATACATGTGCATATCCTTTTGAAAATTCATAATCAAGACTAGGAACATTATACATTATTCCACTATTATATAATTCTTTATATAAATTAGAACTTTTTCCTATAGTCATATTAAGTAATATTTCTATTGCTATATGTCTTTTTACTTTTTCATCATCTTTAACATCTACATCTTTTATTCCTATATTAAATAATGGTATACTTACTTCCATTTTTTGTTCTACTTTTTCTTTAACTATATCTTTGGGCTCTTCTGGATATATTCTTTTAATTTCTCCATTAGATTTATTATCTATTAATCTTTTTTCTATTTCTTTTAATATCTCATCTGGCTCAAAATCTCCACATACAACTAATGCCATATTAGACGGATTATAAAAAGTATTATAACATTTGTACAATATTTCTTTATCTATATTACTTATTGTTTCAATCGTTCCTGTAATGTCTAATTTGACTGGATGATTATGATACATTGCTTCCATAGCATTTAAATACACTTTCCATTCAGGATAATCATCATACATCATAATTTCTTGTCCGATAATACCTTTTTCCTTTTCTACATTTTCATCTGTAAAATATGGATGTTGCACATAATCCATAAGTTCATCTAAAGCTTCATAAAAATTATCTGTACATTCAAATAAGTATGCAGTATGATCATTTGTAGTATATGCATTTGCATCAACTCCTAATGCTGTTAATGCATCTAAACTATTTACACCATTTTCTTGTTCAAATAATTTGTGTTCTAAAAAATGTGCTACTCCTTTTGGAACTTCTGTTTCTGTATTTTCTCCAGGTACTACAAATTTATAGTCATTTGAGCCATAATTTGTACCCCAAATAACATATTTTTTTCTAATATCTTTTTTAGGAATAATCATAACAGTTAATCCGTTTTTTAATTTACTTATATAAACTTTTTCCTTTACTTTTGAATTTTCTATTACCTGCATTTTAACTCCTTTCTAATCTTTTAAGAAATATATTGTATTAATAGTTGTAATTTTTGCAATATTTATAATATCTTCTTTATTTACACTTTCTATTTTATTAATATATTCCTCAACTGAAACTCTATTGTTTGTTAGCTCTTGTCCAAGATAATATACAACTTCTGTATCTTGTTCATCACTAATATTTTTTATTGTTGATATTATATTATTTTTAGAATTTAAGATATCTTCATCTGTAAAGTTACCAGTTCTCATATCTTCTAATTGTTTTTTTATAATTTCTAATGCTTTATCATAATTATTTATCTCAATACCACAATTAATAAATATATTATTTTTATATCTTAAATAACTTGAACTTGCGCTATATGCTAAACTTGCTTTTTCCCTTACATTTTGAAATAACTTTGAACTTGGAGTTGCTCCTAATATTCCATTATATACTAATGCTTTATATTTAGATTCTTCGTCTTGAATATCTATATCTAAACCTAATACTAATTTTCCTTGTGTTACTTCCATAGATTCTGTAACTATATTTTCAGTTTTATTTAAATCGTCTTTTTCTAATGAACTTAATGCATAATTAGGTTTCCTTTCATTTAAATTTGTAATATTTTCATTATTTATAATTAAATCTTCTATTTTATCATCACAATTTCCTGAAATAAATATATCTATTTTACATTCATCTTTTAATTTATTAAAATATTCATATAAGTTAGATGCATTTATATTTTCTAAATCTTCTACATATCCAAATTTATATAATCCAAAAGGTTTATCTTTATACATTTCTTCAATACATCTGTCTAATGCAAATCTTGCTTTATTATCTTTTTTTCCTTCTATTATTTGCTTAATTGTTTGCTTTTCTTGATTTACATATTCTTCTTTAAAGCTATTATTTTCTATTAAAGGATTAAATACTATATCTAGTATTTTTTCTACTCCTTCTTTCAACATATTCTCATCATTTTGTTGAATAAACTTATCATTTATTATTTCTAAATAAAATTTTAATACATGATTATCTCCTGTTTTATCTAAACCACAGTCGAAACTTGCTCCATACATATTTTCTAACTCTTTACTTATTATTTCTTGTGTAGGCATACTTTTGCTTCCTCTTCTTAACACAGAAGATAGTACAGCATCATATGTTACATATTTTCTACTAATTGGTGTTGTTAAAAAAATTGCTATTAAATTAGTTTTAAATTTATTATTATCAATAATATGAAGTTTAACTCCTTCTTTAAGTTCCTTTACTTTATAACCCATTTTTTCCTCCTAAAATAAATATATTAATATTATTTATATTTAAATTAATATTATACTTTATTTTTGTACAATTATAATAAATTTACAAGAATTTCAAAAAAGCTGATATTAAAAAATAATTTAATACCAGCCATTTTTACTTTAAAATTTTCTTTTTCTTGCAGCCTCTGATTTTTTCTTTCTCTTTACACTAGGTTTTTCATAATGTTCTCTTTTACGAACTTCTTGTATAACTCCATTACGAGCACATTGCCTTTTAAATCTTTTTAAGGCATCTTCTATATTTCCATTATTAACTTTTATCTCTGACATTAATATTCCCCTCCTTCCGGCGTTTCAAACACTGTATGTGGGATTCAAACTTTAAGGTTTATACCCTTACCCTTTATACGAATACCATTATACATTAATTTATCATACTTTGTCAATAGTTAAAGTAATATTACATAGATAGAAGTTATAGTTCATATAGTATTACTTTATTTTCTTTTAAAGATTTTTGTACATCTATAATTCTTTGATTACTTGATCCTCTAAATCTTAAGGATAAGTCCTTTTTATCTTCTTCAAATTTTCCATCTACTATAACATCAATATATGATAAAAGTTCTTTAGTATCTTCCCATTTTTTACACATACCATCTATAACATCTTTATCAAAGGTAAATCCTGTATAGCACCATATATTTTTTTCTGGATATATTTGTTTTACTTTTTTTACTAATGGTAATATTCCTTTTTGATTTTCATATTCTAATGGCTCTCCCCCTAAAAGAGATAGTCCTGCTATATATGGATTATTTAAATCTTTTATAATTTCATCTATAGTATCATTAGTAAATTCTTTTCCATAATTAAAGTCCCATGCTTCCTCATTAAAGCATCCTTTACAATGATGATTACATCCACTAACAAATAATGATACTCTAACACCTAATCCATTTGCTACATCTGCTATTTTTATATCTGCATAGTTCATTTATTTTTCCTCCAAAATTAAATATATTGCTATTATATACATTTTATTTTTAAATTTCAATATTTAAAAATAAAAAAGACCATTTGGTCTTTTTTTATTTAAATATTCCTATAAAAGTATTATACATCCAATCATGTGTAAAAGGTAATACCCATAATATTATACCTATTGTCACCATTATAAGTATGGTTAACCCTAATGCTAACATATCTACAGACTTAATATTTTTTATTCCATTTATTAAAGTTTTAATTGTTTGTTGTACAAGACCTATAACACCTGTATATTCTTCTTTATCTTCTTTTTTCTTACTTTCTTTTTCTCTTTTTGAAATATTTTTATTTATTTTTTTAGTTTCTTCTTTTGAGTTATTTAAACTTTCTTTTTCTTTATTCAACTCATTATCATATTGGTCTCTTAAAAGTTCATCTGATAATATTTTATATGCAATATTTATTTCTTTTAGTTTTTCTTCAGCTTTTTTCTTTTCTTCACCACTATAAAGGTCTGGATGATATTTTTTTGCTAGTACTTTATATGCTTTTTCTATTATTTCTTTAGATGCTTTATTACTTACTTCCAATATCTCATAATAATTTTTCATACTATCTCCTTGTATTTTATACTATTTTTATTCTCCAAAAATTCTTGCAAATTCATCTCCATCTATTTTTTCTTTTTCTATTAATATTCCTGCAACTGTGTGAAGTTTATCAACATTTTCTGATAATATTTTTTTAGCAGTATTATAAGCTTTATCTATAATCTTTTTAATTTCTTCATCAATTATTCCAGCAGTTTCTTCAGAATAATTTTTAGATTGTGCAAAATCTCTTCCTAAGAATACTTCTTCTTGTCCAGAACCATACATAATAGATCCTATTCTTTCGCTCATACCATATTTTGTAACCATATCTCTAGCGATTTTTGATGCTCTTTCTATATCATTACTTGCTCCAGTTGATATATCATTTAATATAAGTGCTTCAGCTACTCTTCCTCCAAGTAATGATACTATTGTCTCTTCCATTTCTGTCTTTGACATAAATGATTTATCTTCTGTTGGTCTATACATAGTATATCCACCAGCCATTCCTCTTGGAACAATAGAAATTTGATGTACTGGATCTTGTGTTTCTAAAAATCTACTTACAACTGCATGACCTGCTTCATGATATGCAACTAATTTATTTTCTTTTTCACTTCTTACTCTTGTTTTCTTTTCTGGTCCCATAGTAACTTTTACCATAGCATCTTCTATTTCCTTCATGCCTATCTCATTTAAGTTTCTTCTGGCTGATAATAGTGCTGCTTCATTTAATACATTTTCTAAGTCTGCACCTGAAAATCCTGATGTGTTTTTAGCAATAACTTTCAAATCAACATCATCTGCTAATCTTTTCTTTCTACTATGAACCTCTAGAATTTGTTCTCTTGCTTTTACATCTGGGCTAGCTACTACTATTTGTCTATCAAATCTTCCTGGTCTTAACAATGCTTTATCTAATACATCTGGTCTATTAGTTGCAGCTAAAACTATAACGCCTTCATTTTCTGCAAATCCGTCCATTTCAACTAATAATTGATTTAAAGTTTGTTCTCTTTCGTCATGTCCTCCACCTAATCCTGCACCTCTTTGTCTTCCTACTGCATCAATTTCATCAATAAAAATTATACATGGTGAATTCTTTTTAGCTTGTTCAAATAAATCTCTTACTCTAGATGCACCAACACCAACAAACATTTCAACAAAGTCAGATCCACTTATTATGAAAAATGGTACTCCTGCTTCTCCTGCAACTGCTTTTGCAAGTAATGTTTTACCAGTACCTGGTTGACCTACAAGTAATACTCCTTTAGGAATTCTTGCACCCATATCTGTAAATTTTTTAGGATTTTTTAAAAATTCTACTATTTCTTGTAATTCTTCTTTTTCTTCATCTACTCCTGCTACATCTTCAAAAGTAATTTTGTTTTTATCAGCTGATGTCATCATTCTAGCTTTACTTTTTCCAAAAGACATAGTTTTATTTCCACCTTGGTTATTTCCACTCATCATAAAAAACCAAAAGATAAAGAAAATTATTAATAATCCAAATGGTGTAAGTAAGCTTAATATAGTAATAAATATTGATTCTGATTTTTCACTTAATGAAAATTCTCCATTTTTTAAGTGTTCTTGTGAATATTCTATAAAACTTTCCATATTTGGTATATTAACTTCTTTTTTTATTTTATCTGATTTTAATTGAACAATAGCTCCAATTCCATCAGATTTTATCTCAATTTCTTCAACATCTCCTGCTTCTATACTAGCAATTAACTCAGAATATATCATTTTAGAACTACTATTTTCTACAATTGAAGATAGTAATACTATAAATATAATTCCAATTATTAACCACATTGCTAATGTTTTTATCCCTTTTTTCAAATTTGTCTCCTCCTTTTAGATAGTTATCTAAATTTACTTTAAACAACTATTTATCTTTAGAATTTACAAGCAATATAACATATATAAATTTCTTTTACAATAGTTTTTTTATGTCTTTTTTGTTACAATTTATTTTCTATTTTTTGCTACTACGGAAACTGGATTTTAAGCTATTATATGCTTTTTAATAAATTTTAATTTTATTGTTTTGTAAAATAAATTTTCTTATCTTTAACTAATATTTTTATATTTTTATTAGGCATTAAGAACTTATTTCCTATATTATTTTTACATAATTTTATTATATCATCTATATGTATTTTCTCTATTCCTATATTACTTCCTAATAATTTTGTAATAGTATATAATATTATTCTTTTTTCTATTACAATATCTAATTCATTAAATTTGTTTAAATGTAAAACTATTTCATTATTTTTATTAACAATTACTAATAATTCAAAATTTTTTTTAGTTAGCTTTTCTAAAAATATAGTTTCTTCTGTTACAACATCTGATAATCTGTTAATTGTATCAACTATGTTTGGATTAAATTCTTGTTTTATGTACGGAATAATAATATTTCTTACTTTATTTCTTGTATATGTATTTTCAAAATTAGTTTTATCAATTCTAGGATTTAGATTATTATATTTGCAATATTCTTCTATTTTTTCTCTATCAATTTCAAGAATTGGTCTTATATATTTATTATCTCTTATAGGTTCAATACCTTTTAATCCTTCTAAGCCTGTTCCTCTAAGTAAATTCATTATTATTGTTTCTGCTTTATCATTTTTATTATGAGCTATAGCAATTTTATTTGCTTTTGTATTTTTTAATATTTCATCAAAAAATTCATACCTTAATATTCTTCCTGCTTCTTCAGTGCCTACCTTTTTATTATTGGCATATTTTAATACATCTATTCTTTTTGTATAACATTCTATATTATTTTTTTTGCAAAATTCTATAACATATTGTTCATCATCTACCGCTTCTTCTCTAATCATATGATTTACATGTGCTACAACTAAATCAAAATTTAAATTTCCGTCATTTTTAATGTTTTTTAAAACATCAAGCATAAATATAGAATCTGGTCCTCCTGATACTCCTAAAACTACTTTTTCTCCAGATTTTATTAATTCATATTTTTTTATAAATTCTAATACTTCGTTTTTTATTTGTGTATTTATTCTATATTCAATTCTGCTTTTCATATAAACTCCTTAAATTTTATTAAGGCATCAACTATTATGATGCCCTATTATATCATTTTAAAAATACTTTTTTTGTCGAAACAAATATATTAGCTAAATTAATCATTAAATCTTTTTTCTAAACTAACAAATTTAGTATAATTTCCAAGCCATAACAATTCAACTGTTCCAGTAGAACCTGATCTATGTTTAGCTATTATAACTTCTGCAATATCTTTTTTCTCGCTTTCTTGATTATAATAATCATCTCTATATAAAAACATTACGATATCAGCATCTTGTTCTATTGCTCCAGATTCACGAAGATCTGAAAGCATTGGTCTATGGTCTGGTCTTTGTTCTACTGCTCTTGATAATTGTGATAATGCAATTACAGGTACTCCTATTTCTTTAGCTAATATTTTTAATGATCTACTTATTTCTGAAATTTCTTGCTCTCTACTTCCAACTCTTTTATTACTTCCTTGAACTAATTGAAGATAGTCTACTACTACTAGTCCTATATTTTTCTCCAATTTTAGTTTTCTACATTTAGCTCTTATTTCCATTACAGAAATTCCTGGTGTATCATCTATATATATTTCAGCTTCTGAAAGTGGTCCGATTGTACTTGCAAGTTTTACCCAATCATCTTCATCAACTTTACCAGTCCTTACTTTATTGCTATCTACCATTGCTTCACTGCATAAAATTCTATTTACCATTTGTTCTTTAGACATTTCTAAGCTGAATATAACTACTGGTGTTTTAGCTTTTACGGCAGCGTTTGTTGCTATATTTAATGCAAATGCTGATTTTCCCATTGCTGGTCTTGCAGCAATTAATATTAAATCTGATGGATGTAAACCTGCTGTTTTATAATCTAATTCAACAAATCCTGTAGGTACACCTGTAATATGTTGTTTTCTATTATATAATTCTTCTAATTGAGTAAAGCTTTCTACTAACACATCTTTTATAGGAGTATATCCTTTTTGGTTTTTATCTTGCATAATATTAAAGATTTTCTTTTCTGCAGATTCCATAATATTATCTACTTCTTCTGTTGGATCATATCCTAATTCTATAATCTCATTTGCAGTTTTAATTAAATTTCTTAATGTAGCTTTTTCTTCTACAATATTTATGTATTTATCAACATTTGCAGTAGTTGGCACTTTATCTGGAAGACTTGCTAAATATTCTAATCCGCCAACTTGTTCAAATTTTCCAAGTGATGTTAATTCATCTTTTACTGTTATTATATCTATTGGTTCTAATCTATTATATAGATTTAAAATTGCATCATATATAACTTTATTATCATCTCTATAGAAACTATCTACTTTTAATGTTTCTATTGCAGATATAACAGCATCTTTATCTGTAAGCATACTTCCTAGAACAGCTTGTTCTGCTTCTAAGTCATGTGGTGGTATTTTTCCTAAATCCATACTATCCTCCTATAATTTCTATTTTTAAAGTTCCTACTACTCCTTCATATAGTTTTATATTAACATTTTTTGTTCCTAGTGTTTTTATTGTTTCTTTTAATTCTATTTTCTTTTTATCTATTTTTATATTATATACTTTCTCTAAATTTTCAGAAATTTCTTTTGAAGAAACTCCTCCAAATATTTTTCCATTATCTCCTGCTTTTACCTGAATTTTTAAATTTATTTCAGATAATTTTTTTGCAATTTCTTTTGCTTCTTCTTTTTCTACATCTTTTTTAAATTGATTTGCATCTTGTTTTGCTTTTAATTTTGACATATTTTCTGCATTTGCTTCTACAGCTAAATTTTTTGGAAATAAAAAATTTCTAGCATAACCATCTGATGCATTTATAATTTCATCTTTTTTTCCTACGCCTTTAATATTTTCTTTTAAAATAACTTTCATGTATTACCTCCTAAAAGGAATTATTACAACAAAAGCTATAAAAATTTATTATAGCTTTTGTATGTTTAATTTGTAATTTCTTCAAAATATTCATTTATTCTTAACATTAATTCTTGTTTTACTTCTTCTGGTGTCATATTTTCAACCTGTGCACCTGCCACAGTTATATGACCTCCACCGCCAAGTTTTTCTAGTATAATCTGTACATTTATATCTCCTATTGAACGTCCGCTAATACATACCTTATCTCCTGTTTTTCCTATAACAAATGATGCTGTTATATCTCCTATTGTTAATAATTCATCTGCTGCTTTTGCACATATTAAACTAGAATCTTTATCTTCTTTATCATAAATTGAAATTCCTATAGTTCCATTTGTAATCTCTGCAGTTTTAACAATTTCAGAAATTTTATTATAATCTTCTAATCCACTTTGGAACCATTTTTTAACTTTTATTATATCTACTCCACATTTACGTAAATATGCTGCTGCTTCAAATGTTCTAACACCTGTTTTAAATGTAAAGTTTTTTGTATCCATCATTATACCTGCATATAATCCTTCTGCCTCTAATGTTTTTAATTCTACTTTTGTTTCTGCATATTGTAAAAGTTCTGTAACTAATTCAGCAGCTGATGAAGCATATACTTCTTGGAAAGTTAATATACTTTGTTCAATATAATCTGCACTTCTTCTATGATGATCTATTATAGCTATTTTATTTGTTTTATCTAATAATTGTGGTTCTTCTACATAGTTTATTTTGTGAGTGTCTACAACTATAAGTAATGTATCTGAATCTATTTTATTTAATGCAGTAGTTGCATCTATTAAAACCTTTTTATATTCTTCTTCTTTTTCTAAACTTTCGATGAAATTTTCAAGTGTTACTCCTTCTGTATTTGCAACAATGTATACATCTTTATCTAGACTTTTTACTAATCTATATAATCCTAAACTAGAACCTAATGAATCTATATCTGGATTTGTATGTCCCATTATCATTACTTGACTTGCTTCTCCAATAAGTTCTTCCAAAGCATGTGCTACTGTTCTTGCCTTTACTTTAGTTCTTTTTTCAATTTCTTCTACTCTTCCTCCAAAGAATTGATATTTACTATTTTCTCTAATTGCTGCTTGATCTCCACCTCTACCTAAAACTATGTCCATAGTAGCTAATGCAGATTTATATTTTTCTTTATCTGATTGTCCATCATTTGATACTGCTATACTTAATGTTAATTGTACTTTTTCTTTTGTGTTTAGTTCTTTTATTGTATCTAAAATACTAAATTTATCTTCTTTAATATCTTCTAGGTATCTTTGTTCAAATATATATACATATGTATCTCTATCTGATTTTACAATAATACCATTTGTTTTATTTGCCCATTCATATATGTTTTTTTCTATTTCTGCCATAATTTGTGTTTTATCGTCACTATCAATAATTTGCATAATTTCTTCATAGTTGTCTACTCTTATAATTCCAACACAAGTTTTTGAATTGTTGTATTCTTCTTGTAGCTTTACATTTTCAGTTTCATCTATGAAATAAAATACCATCATATATTCTTTTATATTCTTTTTAGATTTAGTATATTGCCCTAATACCTTATAATCATATTTTCCTATTTTTATTTGTTTTAATATAGATCTATCTTTCTTATTTTTATTTGTTTGTATTTCTTGTTTAACATCTAATATTAAATCATTAATATAATTATTTATATCTATATTTGCAAATTCAGATATGAATTTAGAACTTCTCCATACTACATTTCCATCTGTTTCAACAATTATAAGTGGAAATGGTGAATTTATTAAACTACTTTTTGCTGTTGAATCTACTGTCATAGTTAAATCTTGTAATTGTTCTGATATTTCACTTTTCCTTTTATTGTTTGCAAAATATGTATACCCAAGTACTAATGTATATATTATAACTGATGGTATTATTAAATTCCTATTTAAAAAACATATAATTAATAATAAAATGAAAATTATTACTAAATATATTTTTGTTCTAGATACAAGACTATCTAACATTTTTATATTTTTATTTGACATATATCTCTCCTTATATTTTATCTATTATATTTTACTTCTAAAAGCCTTATTTGTCAAGAAAAATGAGATTAATCAATAATATTAAAGAAGTGGCTATTTAACCACTTCTATTAAAATATTTAATTATATTTATTATTATTTGTTGTATTAGTATTAAAATTGTTTGTAGTATTTTGATATTTATCATCTTCATCATCTTTTTCATCTTTTTCTTTAGTTAATATAAATCCTGTTGAAATAAATCTTGTTTTGTGAGCTCCTGTACTGTCTATAGGGTCATTGATAATTTCTCCATTTACATACATTACACTAGATGTTCCTCCATCTAGATTTGCTGCATTATATGCTCCATAATTTTCCATTATTTCAATTAAATCATTCATATCAGCACCAGGTCTTTTTACAGTTCTTCCATCAATTACTAAAAATAGTACTATTCCATCTTTTCTTTGTCCTATAACTGTACGAGGTGCAGTTCCCCATCCACCATTTCCTAATACCTCTGAAGATTTTCCATTAACTATTAAAAATGGTCCAAATGTAACAGCATCACGTATTTTCATTTCTTTAGCCTCTTTAACAGTCATTTTACCTAGTACTAATTTATTATCTTCTGTAAATCCAATTAACCCTCCTGAACCTGTGTATGTATTAGCTGTAATTAATTTGCCGTCTGCAAATGTTATTCCAAGTGGATTTGCACCATTACTGTTGTAGTTTGGATCAATAAATCCTCCTCCGTTTATTGCTACTAATGCATCATTGTCTTCTGCCATTTTCTTTAAATATTGACCTGACTTTCCTAGTTTTTTAGTCACGATGGTCTTTACTCTAGAAGGATCATATATTACTGCTAGATATCCTGTATATCCTTTACCTTCTATATCTATTATTTTATAATCTTCATTTTCTGGATCTTTTTCTAGTATTTGTCTTTCATACTCATTTGCATATTCTATTGGTTTATTTTCATCTTCTATAATTACAGTAAGTGTCGGATCTGTAACTTCATCAGATTCTGCTACTCTATTTTTATTTAATACTTCTTGTATTGTCTCGTCACTATAAAACCATGTAGCAAGATATTGATGTGTCATTGTTGTCATTGCTGTTGTTATAAGCCATTCCCTAAATCCAGGATATGGCCCATATAATAAAAATCCTAATGTTGCACATCCGATTATAAATAAAATTATAAATGTAGTTAATATTTTCTTAAAAACTGATTTTTTCTTTCTATGTTTTCCATGTTTTGGGCTTTCTTTATAATTTACTTCTTCTCTTTCTAATACAATATTTTCCATGTTAATCTTCCTTTTTATTTATTCTCATTTTATTATATAATATTTACATTTACTTTCATATGTAAAATATTTCCTTATATATTAAAGAAATATGATGCTTCTAAGTCTGCTTCATGTAGTAATAATGCTAATGGATATTTTTTATATGCTAATCCTATTGTTTGATATAATTCTTTTGGTTCTGTAAATCCCATATGCCAACGTATGCAATACTTTTCTTCTGGTGTTAATTTTATGTATTCTGTTAGCATCATAACTGATTTTTCTCCATGTCCATATGGTATTGTATCATCAATAGTATAATATGGCACTTTTTCCCATTCGCCTAAACTATTTTTTGCATTTCTATAATCTACTTTATAATAATTTGCTTTACATATATCATGTAATAGACTAATTATTTTTATAGTATCCTCAGAAACTTGCATATCTATAAAACAATTTTTAACTTTATAATTTAATATTTCATATACCTTCATACTGTGTTCTAATAAACCACCTTCATATCCTCCATGGAATCTAGTACTTGCAGGTGCTTTAAAAAAGTCAGTTTTTTCTATAAATTCTATTAAATCTTCCATTCCTTCTCTATTTATACTTTTTAATAATTCAATAAATTTATCTTTCATTTTTCTCTCCTTTTCGACATGTTTTATTTTAACATAAAAGTAATTATATTAAAAGTATATTTATTAAAAAAATAAATAAAGTAATAAAAATATAATAAATCCTGCAATCTACAGGATTTATTATACAAGAGTCCCTATTTTTTGTTTTGTTTAAATATACTCTTTTTAGATTAATTATTGAACAACTTGCCAATCTTCCGGATTTGCATAAGCAGGTTTTAAAACTTTTATTTCACCGTCAATTTTGATTACCATATGATACTTAGAAGCAGAAACTAAAACCGGATATTCATGCATAAAAGGACGTTCATCAAATGGTGTTGGATTTATCCTTTTTATCTTTTTCCCTCTCCACTTATTAAGTTCATTGTTTTTAGGTCTTAAAGCTTTTTTATACGTAATCCAGCTCCTATCTGTGAATTCGATAGGTAATACTATAGGCTTAGTATTAAATTTTTTGGATTCAAGATGTTTTTCTTTACATATAATACACCCATCATATGTAAATCCCAACAATATTATTGGAGAATCAGTATAACTCCAGTCATTTGTTTCTGTTGTTGGTCTTACCCGAAGTATCTCTAACCCAACATATTTTTTTAAGCTGTTAATAATTTTCTTTTTTGATTTTTTCATAATATTCTCCCCCTTTTGGTGTTTAATATTTTTGTCAATGCTAGTTAGCATTATGTGAATTGTTTAAAATAATATACTATGTTTTGCTACATTGAATATTATAGCATATTTAACATAACATTGCAAACTATACATCTAATATAATAATTAAAACAAAAGAAAATTAGAAAAACATAATTTCTAATTTTCTCTTAAATAATTTATTTTGTTAATTTATTATTTTCATCATTTTCAATATTATTTCTTATTTTTAAAGCTTTTTTTCTTATTCTTTGAATTGCTGTATCAATAGATTTTACTTTACTTCCTAATTTTTGTGCAATCATTGCATAAGATTTACCTTGTTTATATTCTTCTAATACTTTTCTTTCAAAATCACTTAAACTTTCATCTATTTTTCTTTCTATTAGTGAATAGTATTCCTTTTTAGCTATAATTTCTAAAGGATCATCAACTGTTTTTGTATCTAATACTTCAATCATACTTGTATCTTCATTATCTTCATATGCTGATGCATTCAAAGAAACTGATGAATTAAGTGGAATATGTTTTTGTCTGTTTGAATTTTTAACTGCTGTAATAAGTTGTCTTTCTATACATAAATTTGCAAATGTTTTAAAAGAATTCTGTTTTTCTGAGTCAAATGATTTTACTGCTTTATATAATCCTATATATCCTTCTTGTATCATGTCATCTCTTTCAGCACCTATCATAAAAAATTTATTTGCCTTCATATTAACAACATCGTTATATCTTGCAATTAGGCAGTCTAAGGCACCATTATCTTCAGATTGAATTATTTCAATTAATTTTTCATCTGTCATATCTATGTAATTATTGTCTAAACGAAACAATTCTTCGTTTGCCATTTTGTTCCTCCTATAATGAATATATTTGTATTATATTAGCAAAATGGCTATATGTCAATATTTATAGCTATATTTCTTCTATTTTTATGTCATATTTTAAAATATTATTAGCTATTTTTTTAAAATTTTCCTCTGTTTTTGTCAAATATATTATTTCTTTGTCTTTTTTTGAAACATTTTGTAAATTATTATCCTTTAAAAACTTCTGTACATAATTTGCAACTGTGTAACCTGTATTTATTAATTGAGTGTCATATTGCATTTCTTCTTTTATTATCTTTTCATATATTGGATAATGTGTGCAACCTAGTATTATTTTATCAATATTGTTTTGCTTAAATGGTTTAATATATTTTTTTATAGCATCTCTTCCTTCTTTGCTTAGCGCTCTTCCTTCTTCTGCAATTGTTGCCATCATTGGACAAGCTTTGTTAATTACTATAATATTTGGTATTTTTATTTTTAATTCTTTTTCCCACGCACCATTTTTTATTGTGCCTTCTGTTGCCATTACTCCTATCTTTTGTATATTTTTTTCTTTTATATAATCGACTGTTGGCTCTATTATTCCAATAATAGGAAGATCAAATTCCTTTTTTAATATTTCTAGTGCTTGGCTTGTAGCTGTCCCACATGCTATAATTATTAGTTTTACCTTTTTTTGAATTAATAGTTTTGTATTATCTCGTGCAAATTTTATTATATCTAATTTTGATTTATCTCCATATGGAAAATTTTTAGTATCACCTAAATATATTAAATTTTCATTTGGTAAAATTTTTTTATTTGTTCTAAAACTGTTAATCCTCCGACACCTGAATCAAAAATTCCTATTGCATTATTATTTTTCATTTTTATTTTCTCCTATTAATATTTTCTTACAATATTTTATTCGACATTTATTTATATATACTATTTTTTTATCGTCAACTTTATACTTTTTTCTACATATTATATATTAAGCAATTTTAAATTGCAAAAAAGAAAGGAAAGATTATTTATGGAAATGGATGAAAAAAGACCAATTTGCCCAAAGTTAGACATCGATGGTTTTATTGAAAAAGGAAAAGAATTTGATGTAGATATTACTCTTCCTGAAGATAACAGAGAAGTAATATATGGTATAGTAAAAAATTGTTATAAAGAACCTGTTGAAGATGCTGTTGTAAAATTACTTGAAGTAGTATGTGACTGTGGTAAAGAAGAAAGAAAACCAGTAACTCATACTTTTACTGATGAAAATGGCGAGTTTGTATTTGGACCTCTTTGTCCTGGTAAAGAATATGCTTTAGAGATATTTGTAAATGAAGTAAAGCATGTAAAAATTTGTGCTAAATGTCATCATGAAGGAAAATGTTTAAAAGCTATGAAATGTGATAAATGTGATTGCGTAATTGATGATGATTGTGATAAACCTTGTCAAGACAAACCTAAATGTGATAAATAACTATTATAAAAAGCGGCTAAAAGCCGCTTTTTTGCATTTTTACATTATTCCCATTTTTTTTGCAAATTGTTTTCCCTTTTTCATCATTTTTTTCTTATTCATCATATTGTTTCCTTCACTATACATCATTAAAACTCCTGCAGATATTAAAGTTCCTATCATCATACCTTTTATAAATTTCATTTTTAATTCCTCCTAATAAAATTTTCTAATTATTATTATGGCTTTTTTTCTTTTTTATATACTCTTGTGTTAAAGTGTATATTTCATGTAGTGCAATTATTGCTAAAAAATATCCAAAATATTTTTTCAAAGTTTCAACATCAGTATTTATAGAAATTTTAGCCCCTATTATTGCTCCTATTATTCCACATATTGATATTATAGTTGCTAGCTTAAAATCAATATTTTTATTTTTTATATTAACTATTATTGCTGATATAGATGTAGGAACAAAAAAAACTAAATTTATAGCTTGCGCAATATGTTGTTCTAATCCACTAATCGTAGTAAGTAAAAATATAAGAGCTGTTCCTCCTCCCATTCCCATTCCACTTATAATGCCAGCAACTAATCCAATTATGATTTCAATCATCTAAATCTCCAAATTAAATTTTTTATATCTTTTAAAATATCATACTATAAGATACATATATCAAAAATAAAGTAAAAATTATTTTAAATATATAATCTGGTAATTTTTTTAATAACTTTGCTCCTATATATCCTCCAGTTATTCCTCCAATAGCACATAAAATTCCTATTTTCCAATCAATATAATTATTTTTGTAATAAAAAAAACTACTTGTTAGTACCATTGGTAATATACAAAAAACTGATGTTGCTCGTGATTTTTCTGGTTCTTTATTTAGAACATATATAAAAGATGGAACTAAAATCATTCCACCACCAGTTGAAAAAAAACCACATATAAATCCTGCAAATATACCTATTAATATTTTTTTAATCATAATTTACCTACTTTACTTTTTAGTAGTTTGTCCATTTTATATATTTTTATTACAGTCATATTCTATTTTTATATAATTTATCTAATGCCTCATCACATTTTAACATTTGATATATTATTTTCTTTTTTAATTTTTCATTTTCTATATTGTCTGCTAAATCAAAAAATCTTTGTAATTCTTTTAAATAATTTTTATCTTTGCTTTTTTCTTTTAATATTTCTTCTTTTGTCTTCATTTTTCTTCCTTTCTCTTTTTGTTTATACAATTATTTCTATTATGCATCAATTTTTTTATTTTATTTATTTTTATTTATAAAAAGGCTTTTTTATTATATGAATTTTAATTTTAACTTATAGGTTAATATTATTATATAAAAATACTAGCAATAAAGCTAGTATTTTTGAACAATTTATTCTATATTTTCATCTTTTATGTAATATTTTGTTCCAATCATTTCATCTGGTAGATATTGTTGCTCAACAACATGTCCTGGAAAATCATGTGGATATAAATATCCTACTCCATAATCTAATTCTTCCATGCCACTAATTGGTGCATTTCTTAAATGCATAGGAACTTCTCCTGTATTTTTTGAATTTATATCTTCTAATGCTTTATTTATTGCTAAATAAGTAGCATTAGATTTTTTTGAAGTTGCAACATATACTGCTGCTTCTGATAATATTATTCTAGCTTCTGGCATTCCTACCATTTTTACAGCTTGCATTGCAGAAGTTGCTATAACTAATGCATTAGGATTTGCCATACCTACATCTTCTGAAGCTGCAATTACAATTCTTCTTGCAAGAAACATTGGATCTTCTCCACCATTTAATGCTCTTGCTAAATAAAATACTGCTGCATCTGGATCTGACCCTCTCATTGATTTAATAAATGCACTTATATTATCATAATGACTATCACCATTTTTATCAAATATTGCTTTTCTGTTTTGTATACAATTTTTAATAATTTCATCTGTTATACATATATTTCCATCTTTATCCATATTAGTTGTAAGAACTGCTACCTCTAGTGAATTTAATGCTGTTCTTACATCTCCACCAGATATATTTGCAAGTTTTTTTAAAGTCTCATCTTCTATTTTTATATTATACTCTCCAAGTCCATCTTTTCTTACTAGAGAATTTTTTAATATATTATAAATATTTTCTTCAGTTAATGGATTAAGCTTTATAACCATAGATCTTGATATTAAAGCTTTATTTACCTCAAAATATGGGTTTTCTGTAGTTGCACCTATTAATATAATAGTTCCATCTTCTACAAATGGTAAAAGTGCATCTTGTTGTGCTTTATTAAATCTATGAATTTCATCTATAAATAAAATACTTTTACCATTAGGATTTAGCATAAAATTTTTTGTTTCCTCTACAATTCTTTTTATATCTGCTACTCCTGATGTTACAGCATTTATTTTATGAAATTTATATTTTGTTGTTTCACTTATTACTCTTGCAAGTGAAGTTTTACCACATCCTGGTGGTCCAAATAAAATTATACTAGATAATCTATCAGCTTTTATTGTTCTATATAATAATTTATCTTTTGCAAGTACATGTTCTTGTCCTACATATTCTTCTAATGTTTTTGGTCTCATTCTAAATGCTAATGGTTCTTTACTATTCATAATATCTCCTACATTCCAAGGATTGCTAGTCCTTTCTTTATTATATCTTCTACTGACATATTTTGTGTGTCTATTTTTTCTATTGCTTTTTCTATTACCTTTTTATTATATCCTAAAACTTGAAGTGCATTTATTGCATCTGTTACTAAATTATCAGCTTTTATTGCTTCTTTAACCTTTTCATCGTTTTGTTTACTTATGTTTTCATCTTTCTTTAACTTATCTTTTAATTCTAAAACTATTCTTTGCGCAGATTTTGCTCCAATTCCAGGTATATTAGTTAGTTTTGATATATCATTTTGTATTACAGCTATTGCAAATTCTGAAGGTGTTACACAAGAAAGCATTGTTACTGCAGTTTTTGCTCCAACACCACTTACAGATATCAATAATTCAAACATTCTTAACTCTTCAGATGTATTAAATCCAAATAAACTTATATCATCTTCTCTTACTCTATAATATGTATGTACTTTTACTATGTCCCCTATATTTCCTAGATTATCTATACTAGTTTCTGACATATATACTTTATATCCTATTCCTGATACATCTATTATTACATAATCACTTGATTTATTTTCCAATATTCCTTTTATATATGCTATCATAAATTTCTCCTTTTAAATTTATTTATCTGAATTATATTTGTTTTAAAGTTTTTTGTCAATATTATTCGAACGTTTTTTCGTATTTTTCTTCATTACTTCTTCTTATGATTTTCTTTAATTTTTTAACACCTTGTTCTTTTTGACGTACTCCTAATACTAATCCTTCTTGTTCCATTTCATCTATCTTATCTAACTCTACTTTTACAAATCTATTATTTTTTTTGGAAAAAATATATACATTTGTATTATTTTCTTCAGATGAATATACACACATAGTATAATCTCTTTGATCATCTTCTTTTTGTCTATAACAATTAAATGCAAATACTTTCTTATCTATATATCTTTGTATAGTTTTATTAAATAATCCTCTATAATATTTATACATTTCAACAAATTCTAAATCATTTTCAAATTGATTTACTTTTTGATCATTAAATATAATATCTAATGCCTCGTTTGGTGTTTTGTCTTTTACTTTTTCTTTTAATCCTTCTATTGCATTATCTTTATAATCTTCTTTTCTTTCTACGTATCCTATTTTTTTATCTATATTTAATAATTCACTTTCAGATAATTCAAATAATGAATTTAATTCATATTTAGACTTTGTACCAAAATATTCAGTTTTACATTTTGTTTGTATATTACATAAATCTAATTGTAAATCAGCTTTTATTTTTGTTCCATCCTTTAAAATTATAATACCATATTTATGGTCTCCTTCTGAAGTAACTATAGAATTTATTCCAAATTCTTTTAAAATGTCTCTATATAAATATGATAAAGATACACATATTATTTTTCTATTTTTAGCAACTGAGTCAGTATTATACTTAGTTCTTTCAGCCATTTGATACATCTGTCTTTTAACTTTGGTATTTCCAAAAAAATATCTTTCATCAAACGCTTTTTCTTTACCTAATTTAATATAAATATATTTGGCCGTTTCTATTTCGTTTAAATTTTGTGGCATATTTTTCTTTAAGTCTTCTATAAATTCTAATTTATTCATTTCAACCATCCTCAACTTTAATACATTTATTTTACCAAATTTTTTTATATTTTTAAATATATTTATTAAATAAAAAAGAAAGCGTTTATAACGCCTTCAAATTATATATTCCAATTTTTAATTCTTTCTATTGCTTGTATTGTATTTTCTTTTGTTCCAAATGCTGTTAATCTAAAATATCCTTCACCACTTGGTCCAAATCCACTTCCAGGAGTTCCTACAACATTTACTTCTTCTAGTAATTTATCAAAGAATTCCCAAGAAGTTAAATTTTTTGGTACTTTTAGCCATACATATGGAGAATTTACTCCTCCAAAGACTTTATAACCCGCTTCTTCTAATCCCTTTTTTATAATTTTAGCATTTTCCATATAATAAGCTATATTTTCTTTTATTTGTTTTTGCCCTTCTTCTGTAAATGTTGCTTCTGCTGCTCTTTGAACTATATATGATACTCCATTAAATTTAGTACATGTTCTTCTATTCCATAATTTATTTAGGCTAACTATTTCCCCATTTTTAGAATATCCATTAACTGTTTTAGGTATTACAACATATGCACATCTTACTCCTGTAAATCCTGCAGTTTTAGAAAAGCTTCTAAATTCTATTGCAACATCTTTTGCTCCTTCTATCTCAAATATACTGTGAGGTACATTTTCTTCTGTTATAAATGCTTCATATGCTGAATCATACAATATTATTGAATTATTTTCTTTAGCATAATCTATCCATACTTTTAAATCTTCTTTAGAAAGCACTGTCCCTGTTGGATTATTTGGGAAACATAAATATATCATATCTACTTTTTCTTTTGGAAGTTCTGGTTTGAAATTATTTTCTTCATTTACTGCTAGATATACAATGTTTTCATATTGTCCTTTTTCTTTGTTAAATTTTCCGCTTCTACCTGACATTACATTTGTATCTAAGTATACAGGATATACTGGATCTGTTATAGCAACTTTATTGTCTTTTGCAAATATATCTACAATATTTCCACAATCACATTTTGCACCATCTGATATAAATATTTCATCATTTTCTAAAGTTACTCCTATTTTTTTATAATCTTCAACTATTGCATTTCTCAAAAATTCATATCCTTGTTCTGGTCCATAACCTTTAAATCCTTTGCTTGTTCCCATTTCATCTACAGCTTTATGCATCGCATCTAGACATGCTGGAACTATTGGTCTAGTTACATCTCCTATTCCAAGTTTTATTATTTTTTTATCTAGATTATTTTTTGTATATTCATTAACTTTTTTAGCTATTGTAGAAAATAAATAACTATCTTGTAATTCTAAGAAATCTTCATTTATCTTTATCATTAAAATCATCCTTTCTATTATTTATATAATTCTCCATCAAATACAGTAACAGCTGGACCTGTCATATATATATGATTATCATTTTTATCCCATTTAATGTTTAACATTCCTCCTAAAAGTTCAATATTTACTTCTCTATCTGTTAATCCATTTAAATGGCAACTAACTGCTGTAGCACATGCTCCTGTACCACAAGCTAAAGTTTCTCCTGCTCCTCTTTCCCATACTCTCATCTTAATGTTTTTATTGTCTATTATTTCAACAAACTCTACATTTGTTTTTTTAGGAAAAGCTTTATCTACTTCCACAATTTTTCCATATTTGTGTACATCAAATTCTTTTACATTATCTACTATAGTTATAGCATGTGGATTTCCCATTGATACACAAGTAAATTTAAACTCTCTGTCATCTGCTTTTATTACTAAATCTTTAACTGGAGTTTTGGTATAAATTACTGGTATTTCATCTGGATTTAATATTGGCTCACCCATGTCTACTCTTACAGTTTTTACTTCGTTTCCTTCAACATTTAATATTAAGTTTTTTATTCCTGCTAATGTTTCAATAGTAATTTTGGTTTTGTTTGTTAATCCTTTATCATATACAAACTTTCCAACACATCTTATTCCATTTCCACACATTTCAGCTTCAGATCCGTCTGAATTAAACATCCTCATTTTAAAATCAGCAACTTCACTTTTACAAATTAATATTAATCCATCTGAACCAATTCCAAAGTTTCTGTTACTAACAAAACGAGCTAAGGAAGATTCATCTTCTATATGTTGATTTATACAATCAATATAGACATAATCATTTCCCAGCCCGTGCATTTTCGTAAATTTAATCATTTTAAGTCACCTCTTAAATTAGGTATTAATATAAAATAAAATATAGTTATATTCTATTCGGGTAGATTTTATCATATGTATTTTTTATTTGTCAAATTTATTTTAATAAAAGCTATGTACTAAAATATACTTATAAAATATAAAAATTTATATTAATTGACAAAATTCTCTTTAATAAACTTTAAAAAAGTTATATACTATATATGGTGATATTATGAATATTTTTAAAAAATTGTTATTTAAAATATTTATTTTTATTTTTATCATATTAATTTTGGTATCTTTAACATTTCTATTTTTAGGGTATAATTACTATTCTAAATCTTTAGAGCAAAAAAGCTTATCTAGTAGAGTTTCAGATATAAAAAATGATGAAAACTTTGTAGAATTCAAAGATTTAAGTAAAAGTTATATAGATGCAGTTATCGCAACTGAAGATCATAGATTTTATGAGCATGGTGCAATAGATTTTATTTCTATTGCAAGAGCAATTTTTGTTAATATAAAAAATAAAGAATTACAAGAAGGTGGAAGTACAATAACTCAGCAAGTAGCAAAAAATGTTTGTTTATCTCAAGAAAAAAGTGCAATAAGAAAAATAGCTGAACTTTTTTCAGCTTATGATTTAGAAAAAAATTATTCAAAAAATGAAATATTTGAATTATATGTTAATACTGCATATTTTGGTAATGGTTATTATGGTATTAAGCAAGCAAGTAATGGTTATTATAATAAAGAACCTAAAGATCTTAACCTTTTTGAATCTTCTATGCTTGCTGGAGTTCCAAATGCTCCATCTGTTTATGCTCCTACCAAAAATATGGATTTAGCCACACAAAGACAAAAACAAGTTTTAGATAAAATGGTAAAATATGGGTATATAAATGAAGAAGATGTAACTAATATTAATTTAGAAAATTAAAAAGGATGAAATTTAATTTCATCCTTTTTATATTATACATTTTCTTTTATATAGTCTACTACATCTCCTACAGTAACTACTTTTTCTGCATCACTATCTGGAATTTCTATATCAAATTCTTCTTCTAAAGCCATTATTAATTCAACTATATCTAAAGAATCTGCTCCTAAATCATCTATAAATGATGCTTCTAATGTAACAGTTGCTTCTGCTACTCCTAATTGTTCTACAATAATCTCTTTTACTTTTTCAAAAACTTCTTCTGAACTCATTTTAATAAGTTCACCTCCTCTCAAGTACGAAATAATATCTTTTATTATTTTTCATTATTATATGTAACATTTATATTATATGTTTTTATATTTGTCAAGTAAAGTTCAAAATTATTTTATTTTTATACTATGCATTCGAAAATTAATCTTTCTGAAACTTTTCTATCATTTTTTCTACAGCTCTATTTTCTACAAATTGCTCTGCTTGTTTAATAGTAAATTCAAATAATTTTTCATCACTACTTCCATGTGCTTTTACAACTGGTTTTTTTACTCCTAAAAATAATGCTCCACCATATTCTTTATAATCCATTGCTTTTGAAAGAGAATTTAGTGATGGCATTGCAGGTATTGCACCTAAAGTTGTAAATATATTTTTTTTGATGCTTTCTTTTAAAGTTCTTTTTACTAATTTTCCAACACCCTCAACTGTTTTTAAAAATACATTTCCTGTAAATCCATCTGCTACTAAAATGTCTATATCTCCTGAAAAAGCATCTCTTCCTTCAACATTTCCTACGAATTCTATATCTAATTCATCTGCTTTTTCTTTTATTAATTTATATGATTCTCTTATTAATTCATTACCTTTTGTTTCTTCTGTCCCTATATTTAAAAGTCCTACTCTTGGTTTTTCGTTTCCAAAAGTATTTCTTAAATATATACTAGACATCTGTGCAAATTGTAATAAGTTTATAGGTTTACAATTTGTATTAGATCCACAATCTATTAATAATAGCCTACTTTTATATGCTGGTAATATTCCAGCTAGTGCTGGTCTGTCTATTCCTTTAATTCTACCTACTAATAATGTAGCACCTGTTAGTAATGCTCCTGAATTACCTGCAGAAATAAATACATCTCCTTCATCTTCTTTTAGCATTTTAAATCCTACAACCATTGATGAATCTTTCTTACTTTTTATTGCTATTGTTGGTGTATCTTCCATTTCTATAATTTCTGTTGTATTTTTAATTTTTAGTCTGTCTGATATTTCTTCAGGTTCTTTACCATAAAATTCTTTTATTTTACTTCTAATAACTTCTTCTTTACCTATTAAAACTAATTCTGCTTTTATTTGGTTAATTGCTTTTATTGCTCCTTTAATATTTGCATCTGGGCTATTGTCTCCACCCATAACATCTAAAAGTATTTTCACTTTTATCCTCCTAATTTGTTTATATTTATATAGTATTTATAACATAACCATTTTATTATTGTTTTTATAAAAAAGCAAGTATTTTATAAAAGAATACAAAAAAATAGAGTCCAAAGACTCTATTTTTTATTTATATTATTGTAATATATCTGCAACAACACCTGAACCTACTGTTCTACCACCTTCACGAATAGCAAATCTTAATCCTTTTTCTATAGCGATTGGTGTAATAAGTTCTATTGTCATTGAAACGTTATCTCCTGGCATTACCATTTCTGTTCCAGCTGCTAACTCAATTACTCCTGTAACGTCTGTTGTTCTGAAATAGAATTGTGGTCTGTATCCATTGAAGAATGGTGTATGTCTTCCACCTTC
>CANQXY010000015.1 GCA_947627935.1 uncultured Clostridia bacterium
GGCTACTGATCGTTGACTTGGTAGGCCGTTACCCCACCAACTATCTAATCAGACGCAAGCCCATCTATCAGCGGATTACTCCTTTCCCTTTTGTAACATGCGTTACTAAGGCATATGCGGTATTAGCAGTCATTTCTAACTGTTGTTCCCCTCTGATAGGCAGGTTGCTTACGTGTTACTCACCAGTCCGCCACTAACCGCTCCCAAAGTAAACTTAGGGTTAAGTCCGTTCGACTTGCATGTCTTATGTGCGCCGCCAGCGTTTATCCTGAGCCAGGATCAAACTCTCTTGTTTATGGTATCTATATTTGTCTTTCGACTTATATAAATCTTTTTAACTTCAAGTTTCCTTGACTTTTTGGATTCGCTTTTTCAAGCTTTTCCCTTTATTAAATTTATTTGGCAATACTTTCGTATTACCGCTTGGTTTTTTCTCTAAAGGATTTATTGTTTACTTTTCAATGTACTTCTTCCGTTTTTAACGGAACGTCTTGTATTATACTATACCTTTTTTTCTATGTCAACACTTTTTTTAAAATATTTTTTATTTTTTTATTACCTTTTAAAAGGGCAAAATAAAAAACTAGTAATCACTGTATTTATAATATTCATATTGTTATTTTTTTATTACTAATTCTTATGTTTTTATTTAATATTTCCTTGGTTGCTTGGTACCTTTTTATAATATCACACTTTATTATTATTTGTCAACTTGTTTTTGTAAAAAATTTAATGAAATTTTTACCATTTTGTCACTTATTCTATTTCAACAAGAATTAAATCATCTCCTATGCATTTTATATTTTGCCAAGGTATTACAATATCATTATTTGAAGCAAATATATTAAGTAATTTATTGTTACCTCCTGGGACAATTATTGATGTTATAATACCTGTTTGTAAATCAGCACAAACATCTTGAACACAGCCCAATCTCCTGCCATCTTTTATATTTATAACTTCTTTATGTCTAAAATCTAGTCCTTTATCTCCCATATGTAACTCCTTTCATATATTATTATATGCAAATTACTAATTATTCTTTCTATATAATAAAAAATAAATAGAAAAGAATTTCTTTCCTATTTATATAATCTTTTTATATGATCTATTGCACTTTTTTCTAATCTAGATATTTGTGCTTGTGAAATTCCTATTTCTTCTGCAACTTCCATTTGAGTTCTCCCATCAAAAAATCTTTTTGTTATTACTATTTTTTCTTTATCACTTAACTTTTTCATAGCTTGTGCTATTGTCATACTTTCTGCCCATAAATCATCACTATTTTTACTATCTCTTACTTGATCCATAACATATATACTTTCACTTCCATCATTATATACAGGCTCTTGTAGTGATATAGGATCTTGAATAGCATCAAAACTTAGTGCAATTTCTTCTTTTTCTACATTTAACTCTTTAGCAATTTCTTCTATTGTAGGCTCTCTGCCATTTTCTCTTGTATATTTATCTTTATATTGGATTGCTTTATATGCCAAATCTCTAACAGATCTACTTACTCTTATACTATTATTATCTCTTAAATATCTTCTAACTTCTCCGAATTATCATAGGTACAGCATAAGTACTAAATTGGACATTTTGACTTAAATCAAAGTTATCTATAGCTTTAATTAGTCCAACACAACCTACTTGAAATAAGTCATCTGCACTTTCACCTCTACCATAAAATCTTTGTATAACACTTAGTACTAATCTTAGATTACCATTTATAAATTTTTCTCTTGCTTCCTCGTCTCCTTCTTTTATTTTTAAAAATAATTCTTCTTTTTCTTTTTTACTTAGTAAAGGTAATTTTGATGTGTTAACTCCACAAATCTCAACCTTGTTAATCAAAATAAACCTCCTTTGAAAATCACTTAATTTAAGTCTTTCCAAATTTGGTTTTTTTATTCTTTTTATTGATTGTTACTTTATATTAAATAATATTTATTATTAAAACATTATTTAATAGCAACGTTTTTTTTAGATATTTTAATTTTCTATGTTTATAACTTCTATTATATAGAAAACCCACATTAAATAAATGTGGGTTAAAAATACTATGAATATTAGTTTTGTTCGTATTTTTCTGCTAAATATTGTATTGCCTTATCATCTAACTCTGCATTAGAATTAATTATGTCGAACTTTTTTCTAAGCAAATCATCATTTTTCTTTGTTAGACTTTTTATTTCATTATTAATATAAGAAAGTATTCTCTCTAAATTACTATAGAATTCATCATTTACTGATTTTTGAATAATTTTGTCTTTAAACTTCTCATCAATCTCAATATTGTTTATATAAAGATTAATAATAGTTTCTACTTGCTTTCTCAAACCACTATTTCTATAGCTTTTTTCTTTTTTAGTATTAGCATAAAATTCGTCCAATTCTTTTATTAATAAAGCAATCTTATTTAGCAATGGGATAGTTTTTTCATATTCAGGATAATTATATGCAATAAAAAATTCAACTTTTGGAATATCTTCTTTCCAAAGCTTATCTTTTTTCTCTATTTTTTTAGAAACATTTTTTTGTTTTACTTTAGATATACAATATAAAATAACTGCTACACAATTAAGTATTAAAGCTCCTATTGAAGTATTATTAGCTGCAATAGAAGTCTTTTTATATTTATTAATCTTTTTTTGAATTTCACTATCAAATTCAAAATCGGTAGTATCATCTTTATTATATCTAATAAAATCTTTTTCTAAAAAAGTCCTTGGTTCATCTGAATGTAAAAAAATTACTCCCTCATTTGTTTTAAACTTATATTCATATTCGTATATCTGGCCTTCATGATTTTGTATAATATTTTCGCCAGCATACTCAACTTCTATTGGATTTAGATATATATTATCTAAATTCCGTGCACCATCCCAGCTTGAAGCACTTATAACTAAAGATACTATAAATACTGCAAGGGATATCCAAAAAACTGCCTTTTCTACTTTTTCCATATTGTCTACCTCCTTTTTTGAATATGCATTTCTAATAGTTTTGTAGAAGTATTATATCACTTGCAGTATGTCTTGTCAACATAAATCTCCTTTGTATCTGTTTCAAATAAACAGCTATCCAGTTTTACTCATAATATCTTTTTTCATTTTATTTATTATCTTTTTTTCTAATCTTGAAATGTAACTTTGAGATATTCCAAGTTCATCAGCAACTTCTTTTTGAGTTTTTTCTTTACCTGTTATAAATCCAAATCTCATTTCCATTATGTTTTTTTCTCTACTGTTTAGTTTTTCAATTGATGCTTTTAGTAATTTTTTATCTACTTCATCTTCTAATTTTCTATATGTAATATCTGGATCTGTTCCTAATATATCTGACAACAACAACTCATTTCCGTCACAGTCTTTATTTAAAGGCTCATCAATAGAAACTTCTCCTTTTATTTTGTTACTTCTTCTTAAAAACATTAAAATTTCATTTTCAATACATCTAGATGCATAAGTTGCTAATTTTATTTTTTTCTCTGAATTAAATGTATTTACACCTTTCATTAATCCTATAGTTCCAATTGATATTAAATCTTCTATTCCTATTCCTGTATTTTCAAATTTTTTAGCAATATAAACAACAAGTCTTAAGTTTCTTTCAACTAACGTTTGTCTTATTTCTAAATTATCTTCATTTGATAACTGTTCTATTAATTTTTCCTCTTCTTCTGGTGATAATGGTGGTGGTAATGTTTGACTACCTGCTATATAAAAAATAGGTAAATATTCTTCTTCTTGATCTTTATTTAAATATTTTGCACAAATATTATTTATAGATTTTACTAATTTTGACAAATCCATAACTATTCCTCCTTAAATCATTTCTAAGCCTACTAAAGCTCTGTACTCTCCTTGTTTTGTTAAAGATTTATTATATATTCCTATAATAACTTTATCTGTTTTATAAGAATCTTGATTATCTATTAATTCTATTTCATCTACTTTGACTCCAAGTAACATTCCATTTTGTTTTCCAAGTGATGTAAATGGTATTGCTTTTAACTTTAATGAATATTCATTTCTTATATCATCTGGTACATTATTAAAATCACCTCCTAAAATTTGATTTAAATTATTTAAAATTTCTTTTGGAATAATTCCATATAATAATGTGTGTTCTACAACAATTACTGGTGTATTTGTTATTGGTTCTTTTAGTAGATTACCTGTATCTATCATTGCTTTTGTTTCTATTTTTTTATTATTAAATTTTATAATTAACTTACAAAACATATCTTTCTTTGAAATTTTTGATTTTACTATTTTAAACGCTATAACAATTACAACAAATCCAACTATTCCTGCTAACATAACAGCTTTTAAAGGATATGTTCCAAGTAATACTCCATCTTTCATTAATACATCTTGTGGTCTTATAAAATATAATAATGAAAATGCAGCTCCACCAAAAACAAATGAAGTTAAATAAAAAATCAAGAGTTGTTTACACATTAACTTAATATTTTGTGGATAAAATGCTATATATATCATTATTATTGATAATAAAATTTTAGTTAATATTGTAGAATATATTTCTAATGTAGAAATATAAGCAAATATTGCATATATAGCTCCAATAAAACTGCTTATTAATATTCTTATATATTTTATTTTTGTCTTTAATATAATTCCTACTGCTAATAATATAATGTAGTTCATAATCAGATTTTCCATAAGTACAATATCAATATAAATTGTCATATATATCACCTGTGCATATATTTTATAACCTTATATTTAAAAAATCTGTCATTTCTTATTGTAGAAAAAAAGAAATAATCTTCAAAAAAAGATTATTTCTCTTTTTATATTTTATTATTCTATTTTTATCTTAATATTATTAATACTAAGATGTCACAAAAAAAGAGATGATAAATAATTTTATCATCTTTTTTTTATTAAATATTTTTACTTTTATTCTTTCTTAAAAATGAAGGAATATCTAAATCATTTTGTGATGAACTTACGTCTGTACTTGATGGTATTGAATTAATTTTTTTCTCCCATGTTTTAGATACTACATTTTCAACTCCTATACTTGTTATAGGATCATTATTTTTTTCAAATCCTGTAGCAATAACAGTTATTTGAATTTTATCTTGCATAGATGGATCTGTAACTGTACCAAATATAATGTTTGCTTCAGGATCTACACTGCGTTGAACTAATTCTGCAGCAGTATTTACTTCATGTAATCCTAAATCATCTCCACCTGTTATATTTATAATTACTCCTCTTGCTCCTTCTATTGATGTTTCAAGTAATGGGCTTTGAATTGCTTGTTTTGCAGCATCTTCTGCTCTATTTTCTCCTGATGCTATACCAATTCCCATATGAGCCATACCTGTATTTAACATTATTGTTTTAACATCTGCAAAGTCTAGATTTACAAGACCTGGTACAGCTATTAAGTCAGATATACCTTGTACACCTTGTCTTAATACATCATCAGCCATTCTAAATGCTTCTATAATAGAAGTCTTTCTATCAATTATTTGTAATAATTTATCATTTGGTATAACTACTAATGTATCAACTTTTCCTTTTAAACTTTCAATTCCTCTTTCAGCTTGAGCAAGTCTTTTTTTACCTTCAAATGTAAATGGTTTTGTAACAACACCTATTGTTAATATTCCCATTTCTTTTGCAGCTTGTGCTACTATTGGTGCAGCTCCTGTACCTGTTCCACCACCCATTCCGGCAGTAACAAATACCATATCTGCTCCTCTTAATACTTCAGCAACTTCTGATTTACTCTCTTCTGCTGATTGTGCTCCTATATCAGGATTAGCTCCTGCTCCTAGTCCTCTTGTTATTTTTTCTCCAATTTGAATTTTTGTATTAGCTTTTGAATTTTGAAGAGCTTGTCTATCTGTATTTACAGCTATAAAATCTACTCCTTTTATACCTGATTCTATCATTCTATTTACAGCATTATTTCCTGCTCCTCCTACACCAATTACTTTTATTGTTGCAGTTCCATCCATCATTGTTATATTGTTATTATCTTCATAGTCCATCATAAAGTTTATTCCTCCCTTATTTTTTATTAAATTTATATTTTAAAATTAAAAACTATTTATTATGAATAAAAAAACTCTTTTATTCTATCAACTATATTTTTTAGTATACTTTCATTTGTTTGTGTATCTATATTACTTGATACTGTTTTTGCAAAAGGTCTTGATGCTATATATCTAACAAGTGCATAGCTTGTTCTAAATTGTGGTCTTACTGTACTTATTAATCTTCCTGTAGATATTTTTACAGGTATATTTAAAATTATTTTTCCAGCAACATCACTTTTGTTAATATTACTTATACCTTGTCCAGTTAGTATTACATTATTTATTCTGCTTTTTATTCCTTGATTAGTAATGTCTTTGTTTACAATTGAAAAGATTTCTTCTATTCTTGCTTCAATTATTTCAATTAATTCTGAACTTTTAATTACCTTACTTTTGCTATCATCTCTACAAGTATTTAGCATTATTTCGTTATCATTATCTATAAATGATTTTAAAGCTAGACCATATTGTTTTTTTAGTTTATCAGCTTCTTCTTCAGATATGTTTAATACTAATGATATATCATTTGTTATACTATCTCCACCAACTGGAATTGTATTAGTATAAACAAATGTTGATCCATCAAATACCCCTATATCTGTATTACCAGCTCCAATATCTAATAACATTACATTATCATGCAATTCATTAACATCTAATACTAAATTTCTTTCTGCTAATGTTACAGGTACAATTCCATCTATATCTAATCCAGCTTTTCTAAATATATTTGATAACTGTCTAACATAATTTTTATCTGCTAATATTATTTGTGCATTTATTGTAAAATTAGCACTTAAGCTACCTACTGGGTCTGATACAACTTCACCATTTTCTAACATTATTTGGTCTGGTACAATGTCTATTATAGTTTTTCCTTCTGGTATTTCTATGTCTTTTACTTGCATTATAGCACTTTGTACATCTTTGAAAGCTACACCGGCATACTTATCTTTTATTTCTTTTACTATACTATTTTGGACTATTGTTACATACTTACCAGGTATTGTAACATAAGCTGAGTTTATTTTTAGTCCAGATTCTTCTTCTGCATCTTTAATAGTTTTCGCTATGCTTAAACTTATTTCATCTTCGTTAATTATTTTGGCCTTTTTTAGTCCACTACATTTATATGATGTACTGCACATAGTTTCAATTTGCCCAAAGTTGTTAACTTTTCCTATAACAGTACAAACCTTTGAAGTGCCTATGTCAACGCCAACTATTACATCACCTATTGCCAAGACTATTTCCTCCATTTTCTAGTATAATTTTATAGCTTTATATATATTACATTTTGAGACAAATGTCAATAGAATTTGTATTATTTTTGTAATATTTTTGTAATATTTTTGTAATAGAAGAGATTTTATTGTATATCAATGTAAGTTAGGAATAGTAAAAAAGAAGAAAAGTATATTTTTACTTTTCTTCTTTTTTAT
Organism: uncultured Clostridia bacterium; assembly: GCA_947627935.1. Taxonomy (GTDB): domain Bacteria; phylum Bacillota; class Clostridia; order TANB77; family CAG-508; genus CAG-269. The sequence continues at coordinate 7,528 of CANQXY010000015.1, forward strand.
TACTTTAATCATTCTTTACTTCTTCTTTTTTATTATATTTTTCCTTTAATTTGTTTGACCATTTTTCTACATAATATCTTCTAATTATAGTTAAATTTGTGAACATTCTTCCTACAAATACAACTATTGCTGCTAAATATATATCAACATTTAATTTTTGTCCCAAATAAGTTAATAGTATTGATAATATTGCATTACAGAAAAATCCAGATATAAATATTTTCATATCAAAATTTCCTTTTAATACAGAAGTAATTCCACCAAACACTGAATCTAAAGCTGCAATTACTGCTATTGCTAAATAACTTGAATATGTATATGAAATTATTGGTGCATTTATTCCCAATATCACTCCTAAAACACAACCTATTATAATTGCTATAAAAACCATAATTTTTTCCTCCTAATTATTAATATATTTTGAACTTATTTCATCATTATATTTTAGTATTTTTATATTCTTATCTTTTTTTATTTTTACATCATATCCACTTATTTTTAATTCATCTACATATCCTCCATTACCTAATAATGCACTTTCTAGATATGTTTGATTTCCTATTGCTTTTATAACATATGGTGCTAATATTCTTTGTCCATTTACTTTTACAAATTTTTCAGTTATATAAACTATATCTGTCATATTTACTATTCTTTCTTCATTTATAGAAATAGCTTCTGCTCCTGCTAATCTTAAAGAATTTACTATTATTAATAAGTTATCAGCATAAATCTTATTATCTTCTGTATCTGTTAATGTTATTTCTATTCCTTCTCCTTGTACATTGGTATTACCTAACCCCATATTAATTTGTTCTAATTCTTCTTGTAAAAGAGTAGAAGTTTCATTATCTGATTGTTTCTTTTCTTTATATTCTTGTACTTTTTTAGAAGTTTCTTCATATTTTTCATTTATTTCTTCATACTTCTGTTTCCAATTTGAAAGTTCTGATCTTAATTCAGCTTCTCTCATTGTTTCTATAGAAGTTATATCAGTCTCTTGTACAACTTTAAATTGCATAGACATAACCAATGCTAGTATAAAGCATACTATACCTATAGTTACAATCATTACTATTTTTCCTTTTTTCATTTTTTCACCTTCCTATTTTTCATTTTGTGCATATTTAAAATTTATAACTCCTGAATATTTAGGAATTGTTATATTATTAGACTTTTCTAGACTTGTAACTATTCCCCACTCTCTTAATTTATATAAATATCCTCCTGGTCTATCTAATGTTACAAATCTTTCTGGAAGTCCAATTGCTTTAATTTCAAACTCTGGTCCTATCTTTTCTCCATTTACTTTTATAATATTACCATCACAATCTATTGCTGTAGTTGGCATTATTCTTTGATCATTTACAGATATTGCTTCTGCTCCTGCATTTTTTAATTCATTTACTACCATTAATATATCCATATCATGAACTAAAGCATCGTTTAAATCTAAAAAATTACTTGACATAGATGTTGGACTATCTGTAAGTGTAATTATAACACCTTGTCCTGTTACTTCTGTTAATCCTAATAATTTATTTTTATTTTTTATTTGATCTTCTAAATTAGATAACTCTGTATTATTCTCTGTTGCATTTTTTCTTTCTTCTTCTAATTGTTTTTCTGCTTGTTCTAGTTCTTGATATTTATTATCATATTTTTCTTTAGCTTTTAATACTTCATTTCTTAAATTGTTTTCTTCATTATTTGTACTTATTGGTGAATTAGTGCTATTTACAGTTTTTATTTGAACACATATTCCATATGTCAATATCAAGCACATTATTCCTAAAATTAAGCATACTACTTTTTTATTCATTTCTACCTCCTATTTTTAAACTTTTTCTCTAAAAAAGTGTCTAAATTTTCCATTTGAGTCTCCATTAACAAAAATTTCTCCTTCATTATCTTTTTCAGATTCTATCATAGATTTTACATATAATATTTTACTACTTAAATTATTTGTTTCTCCAAAATGTATCATCTTTTTTTCTTCAGCTATGTATACAGTATAATCTTCCTTATTAGAAATATCAATATTTGTTATTTTATTTATAGGTATTTCTATTTCTTCTAATGAATCTGTAATTTTAATTACATTATTTAAATTTTCTAAATCATCATTATTTAATCTATTTCCTGCAGTTATTTTATCTTCTTCTGTTTTATAGCCACTTATTATAGGTAATTCTAATTTTTTTTCTGATATTTCTAAAATATATCCTTGTTTATCTATATATACATATCCATTTACAAATTGCAACATATATGCTTTTTGTTTTTCTTCTATAGTTATTTCTATTGTATCTGGTAATTTTCTTTTTACTATTACATTTTCTATGTATGGATTTTGTTTTATATTTTTACTAACACTAGATTTTGAGCTTTTAAAAATATTAGTTTCAACACTTAAACCTGATAAACTTAATATCTCTTCTTGACTTATTTGATTTGATCCATATATATCTATTTTCTTTATATTAAACATTGGTGTTGTTAAAATAAATATAATAGTTCCAAATATTAATAAAAATATGCTTGTCCATTTCAATAGAAATAAAGATAATTTCTTCTTTTTACTTTTTTTAGATTTCTGTTTAGAATTTTTGACAGGTTTTTTAGCATTTTTAGTTTTCTTATCTGTAATACCTATTACTATTTCATCATCTAAATTAAAAACATCATCTTTATTTTTTTGTTTTTGATTTATTTTTTTAGATGAACTTTTTGTTTTTCTAGGGGCATTTTTTTTATTTGCCCCTTCTACCTTGTTCATATAATATAAATCAATATTACCTTCTTTAGCTTTTCTAGGCATATTATTCTCCTTCTTTTATATAAATTTTTGCTCCTAAGCTTTTTAATTTTTTATCAAGATCTTCATACCCTCTTAAAATATATTTTATTTCATCAATTCTTGTAGTACCTTTTGCTGCTAATGCTTCTACTACTATAGCTGCTCCTCCTCTTAAGTCTGTTGCTTTTACATTTGCTCCATGTATTCTCCTTACACCTTTTACTATTGCAGTTTTTCCTTCTATAGTTATTTTAGCTCCCATTCTTATTAATTCTTGGACATATTTATACCTATTTTCAAATATATTTTCAACAATTACAGATGTTCCTTTAGCAGTAGTTGCTACTGCTGTAATTACAGATTGCATATCTGTTGGAAATCCAGGATATGGCATTGTTTTTATATTTATAGGTTTAATTCTTTTTGGAGCTTCTAATTCTATATAGTTTTTTCCAGTATCTATTTTACATCCAGCTTCTTCTAGTTTATTTATTACAGGAGTTATATGTTCTGGTACAACATTTATTAATTTTATATTTCCTCCAGTTATTGTTCCTGCACAAAGATATGTCCCTGCTTCTATTCTGTCTGGCATAATATTATAACTTACATCTTTTAATTTTTTCACACCTTTAATTTCAATTATGTTTGTTCCTGCACCAGATATTTTTGCTCCCATCTTATTTAAGAAATCTTGTAAATCAATTATTTCTGGTTCCATAGCAGCATTTGAAATTATAGTAGTCCCATCTGCTAAACAAGATGCTAATATAATATTTTCAGTAGCTCCGACACTTGGAAAATCTAAATCTATTTTTGCACTTTCTATTTTATCACAAACACAACTAATATTTCCATAGTTTTCTTTAATATTTATTCCTAATTTTTCAAAACCTTTTAAATGTAAGTCTATTGGTCTTGTTCCAATATCACATCCTCCTGGATATGAAAAAACAGCTTTATGTACTCTACCAATTAATGCACCTGCTAAAATAACAGACGATCTCATCTCTCTCATAAGATTTTCTGATATTTCATGTTTATTTAATTTTGATGAATCTACTACAACTTTATTACCATTTTTTTTGACTTCACAACCTAATTGTTTTAATATCTCAAACATCATTTGTGTATCATGTATTTTAGGTACATTATATAATTTACTTATACCTCCATTTAATATAGTTGCTGCAATTATAGGAAGTGATGAATTTTTAGAACCTGATACTTTGATTTCACCTTCTAATTTCTTACCTCCTTCTATAACATAACTTGACATATTTTTCACCCTTTCTTAATTATTATGCTATATATTATGTTCCGTTAACGTAAAAAGTGAAAATATAATTTAAAAGTTATTATTCACATTTTTTGATCAAAATCATTTAAATCTAATTTTGCTAATTCTTCATAAGCTCCAACAACATTATGGTCACAAAATGAAATTATGTCTATTCCTTTATTTTTTTGCTCTTTCTAATTTCTTTTGAAGCATTTTCAACTTAAAATAGCAAAAAGCTGAAACTAAAGAGACTACTCTCTTGGTTCCAGCTATTATTTTTATATTTAATTATCGCCTAACATATTTTATTATTATACATAGCTTTTTAATATTTGTAAATAGTTTTACATAATGTAGACTTATCAAATTTACAAAAAATTTATATAAATTGTCCAACTTTTTTATTTTAATATTTCTCCCTTTATTTTCCAAATAGCCTTTTTATTTTATTCAAAAATCTTTTTAATAATGACTCTTTATATTCTATCATAGAAACATTTTCATTATGTACATTTTCACCTTTAATTTCATTTTGTTTTGTATTTTTAAATAAATTATCTGGATTATATCGTTCTTGTTTATGCTTTTCTCTTTCTATATTTTGAACTGATGATATTTTTTCTTTTTGTTCTTTAGAAGCCCAATAATCTCTAAATAAAATCGCAATTAAGGTTCTTGCAATTTCTGATACATTTTGTTCTTGTAATGTTTTATTAGGATTATATTTAAAATTATTTTCTGAACTAGCATTTAATTTAAACATTTTAATCATATCGGGGGGAATTTTATTATATTCCTCTTTGGAAATATATTTTAATATTTCTAAAACTTCTCTATATGCTATTTTATATTCTGTACTTACCATATTATCACTTTCCTCTGTATATTACATAACATAATCATCATCGCTTTTTTCAACTTTATGACTATATTTCTTTTCTATTTCTTCTTGTGACCTTGTTTGTTCTTGTATATGCTCATTTAATTGTTGTTCTACACTATCAATTTTTTCAATATCTTTTTGAATATCTACTGTTTCTTTTCCTAACATTTGTGTTGAAATTTCCTGTTTTTCTTCTAATCCATCTAAAACATGAGGTGTATAATTTTCTTTCTGTTTTTCCTTTTCATCCATATTATTATTTCTATTATTACTTTCTTTTAATGCCTCTTTTATCGTATCTTTACTACTTTCAAATTCTTGTTCATCAATAACAATATCGGCGTTTGATTTAGAATAAAATTTTCCTTTTTTATTCATAAATCTTTTTTCAAATTTATTATTAAAATCATATCCTAAAACATCTATTCCATATTTTGATGCTAAAGATTTAACCTGTCCCATTTTATCGTATGAAGTAATTATGCATTTAATATCTGAAGGATTAATTGAAGCAGTAACTCCTATTTCATTACATGTAGATTTAACATTAACCAAAGATTCAACATATTCTTGTTCAATATTAGTTCCGTCAAAACAAAGTATTATTGGTGTATCTTCATCACTTTTTAATCTTTTGCCAAATGTCTCTATGCAATATTGAGTTTGTTCTTCATAAGGAAAACCTGCATATTTGGCAGAGGTAGAAAAATCATCAGTTAAGCTAATAAATTTCCTTTTTTCAATTCCATACTCATACATAGACCTTTTATTCATTTCATGTTCTTCACCAGTTTGTAATTGAATTCCTTTTTCACTTAATTCTGAAGAATTAAACAGTCCTTTACTTAATATATTTTCTAATGCATCTATTTTAGTCCCATGAAAAACATTTAATCCATTGTTAGTAAGATTATAAAATAAATTTTCATCAAATAATATCATTTCAGCAAAATCTATTCTTCTATTTCTTTCAGTTCGTTTACTATCCTTTTCATTTGATAACATTGAATTTAATTTAAAACCATTATATTCACCATTTTTCATTATTTGCTCAATTGCATCTTTTTGACTATCAGTTTCTGCAAGTTCAATAAAACATTCATAAAGTTTTTTATATCCTGGATATTTTATAAATAAATCACTCTCTTTATCCATACATTATCCCTTCTTTTTCTCTTGTACTATTTTACATTTATATTTTACATTAAATATATTTTCATTTCAACAATATATATCAAATTTACAAAAGATTTATATAAATTGTGCTAAAAAAGAAAAAATACAAGCAAAGGAATGTCCCCCTGTTCAATACAAAGAATATTCTAACCTAGTTGCCTAATTTATACTGTCCAACTTTTTTGGTTCAGTACACTTTTAAGACTTTATTTTTTATTTATTTAAATTCTTTAATTCACTCATTTATCTTAAGCTTTCCAATGTATCAATCAGATATCTCAATCCACTGGATATAAAAAAACAGCTTTATGTACTCTACCAATTAATGCACCTGCTAAAATAACAGATGATCTCATCTCTCTCATAAGATTTTCTGATATTTCATGTTTATTTAATTTTGATGAATCTACTACAACTTTATTACCATTTTTTTTGACTTCACAACCTAATTGTTTTAATATCTCAAACATCATTTGTGTATCATGTATTTTAGGTACATTATATAATTTACTTATACCTCCATTTAATATAGTTGCTGCAATTATAGGAAGTGATGAATTTTTAGAACCTGATACTTTGATTTCACCTTCTAATTTCTTACCTCCTTCTATAACATAACTTGACATATTTTTCACCCTTTCTTAATTATTATGCTATATATTATGTTCCGTTAACGTAAAAAGTGAAAATATAATTTAAAAGTTATTTAAATAAAAAGAGATTATCACTATTTTTGTGATAATCTCCCTTTTTGTTGCTTAACTAAGCTTACGGTCTATTTTTTTGACCGCTCGTACCCTGATAAGGCTACACCCTGTACTCCAGTTTTCGTGTTATAAAAATAATGGTCTCCTCCTTCCTTGACATTCATCTGTGTTGCCTGAACATCATGGCTTTCTTTTGTGCCATCATAATTATTCCACGAAACTTTGCCATCGCTTGATACTCTTGATGATGATGTGCTCATAATCATTACCTCCACGACACATTTGTGTCAGATGCTTAGCCTAAAAGTTACATTTATATTTTACTATTTTTAGTTAATAATGTCAAATTTATATATAATTATACTATGTTAAAAAAATAATAAAATATATTTTTATTATTTTTTACATTTTTTTACATTTTATTTTGTTTTTTATTGATTATTTTTTTCGTTAGATATATAATAATTTTGTTCTTCTATTTCTCAATTTTCAAAAGAAAGGAGGGAAATATATGTCAAATCTTATTAAATTAATTGTACTAATCATAATCGCTTGCATATTAAATATGTTTGATTAGTACATAATCGTTCTTCAACTGAAAGACTACACATTTTTTGTGTAGTCTTTTATTTTGCATAAAAATATACTAGAGTCGCTTTCTCTAGTATATTTTTTCGTTCTTCTCAAATCTTATTAAATTTACAGAATTTAGAAAGGAGGTGATTAAATAATGAGTTAATTTAATCTCTTTTCTTTTCTGTTCTTATATTATACTAAATTTATTTAAATTTGTAAACACTTTTTGTGAAAATTTTCCATTTTTTCTGTATTTTATTATTTTTTATTCATATTTTATATTACTTTTTATAAGTATTATACAATATTCATATTAATATTGCCTTCCCCATATTACTAATTTATCTGCAGGTCTTCCACAGCATACACATTTATCTGATATTTTTTCTTGATTAAATGGTATACATCTTGATTTTGCAGATGTTAAATCTTTAATTTTCTTTTCACATTCTGCATCTCCACACCACATTGCTTTTATGAATCCTTGATTTTCATTTATATTTTTTTCAAATTCTTCTAAATTATATGCTACTGTTGTTTTTTCCTCTAGTCTTTTTTTACACTCATTAAACATATTATTATGAATATCTTCTAATAATTCATTTAATTTCATTTCAATTTCATCTAACTTTATTGTTATTTTTTCTGCTGTATCTCTTCTAACTGCAACACAAACTCCATTTTCTATATCTCTTGGACCTATTTCAATTCTTACTGGTACTCCTCTCATTTCCCAATCATTAAATTTAAATCCTGGAGATACATTATCTCTATCATCAATTTTTGCTCTAAATTTTTTATTTAATGAATTATATAATTCATTTGCTTTATCTAAAACTCCTTCTTTATTTTGAGCAACTGGAACTACAACTACTTGAATAGGAGCAACTTTTGGAGGTAATTTTAATCCTCTATTATCTCCATGTGCCATTATTATTGCACCTATTAATCTTGTAGTACTTCCCCAAGAAGTTTGATAAGCATATTCTTCTTTTCCATCTCTATTTTGGAATTTTATATCAAATGGCTTTGTAAAATTTTGTCCAAAATAATGTGAGGTTGCACTTTGTAATGCTTTTCCATCATGCATCATTGTTTCAATTGTATAAGTTTCTTCTGCACCTGCGAACTTTTCTGTTTCTGTTTTTATACCTTTAACTGTTGGTATTGCTAAAAGATTTTCAACAACATCTTGATAAATTTCAAGCATTTGAATTGTTCTTTCTTTAGCTTCTTTTTCTGTTTCATGTATAGTATGACCCTCTTGCCATAAAAATTCTCTTGAACGTAAAAATGGTCTTGTTTCCTTTTCCCATCTTAATACATTACACCATTGATTATATACCATAGGTAAATCTCTCCATGAACTTAACCATTTTGAATACATTGTTGATATTATAGTTTCAGAAGTTGGTCTTATACAATATTTTTCTTCTAATTTTTCTCCTCCAGCTTCTGTTACCCATGCAACTTCTGGAGCAAATCCCTCAACATGATCTTTTTCTTTTTGTAATAAACTTTCAGGTATTAATACTGGAAAATATACATTTTGTACCCCTACTTGTTTAAATTTTTTATCCATATATTCTTGTATATTTTCCCATATTGCATATCCATATGGTTTTATTGCAATACAACCTTTTGTATCTGTATAATCTGCTAATTGGGCTTTTATTACTATATCTGTATACCATTTTGCAAAATCTTCTTCAATATCTGTTATTTCTTTAACAAAATTTTTATCTCCCATTATTTTTTCTCCTCATCTTTGTTATTGTTTTCTTCTATATTTTCTTTTTGTTCATTATTTTCTATAAGATCATCTATAACTATTTGTTTATTTTCATCTAATTTATATCTCGGAAGTTCAGGTAATTCTTCTAAAGAAGAATATCCAAACATACGTAAAAATTCATTTGTTGTTTTATATATAGTAGGTCTTCCTGGAGCATCAAGTTTTCCTGCGATTTCTATTAATCCAAATTCTAATAATTTATATATAGATGCATCTGCATTAACACCACGTATTGCTTCTATTTCTGCTCTTGTTATTTTAGGATTATAAGCAATTATTGCTAAAGTCTCTAATGCAGCATTAGATAAGTTTGGTTTTACTCTTTTATCTAATATTGGATAAATATATTCTGCAAATTCTTTTTTAGAACATAATTGATATCCATTATCTACTTTTATAATTTCAATTCCTCTATCTTTATAATCTAATTTCATAGATTCAATTATACTTTGTATTTCATCAGGACTTAATTCAAGACTAAGTACTAATTCTTCTTCTTTTACTATCCTTCCTGCTGCAAATAATATTGCTTCAATTACTGATTTTATTTTATCTATTTCCATATATATTCCTACTTTTTCTTTAAAATTCAATAACTATATATTAACACATTTGTTTATTAATAGTCAATATGGTTATTTTTACTTTATTTACATATAAAACCTATTGCACTTTTTTTATTTTTATGATAATATCAAGATATACTATTTAAGGAGGTTATTTATGTCTGACAAAGAAAAGAAAGAATTAGAAGTTGTTACTGGTGATGGTTCAAATTTAGATATTTCTCCAGTTTATGAAGATATAAATGCTGCTAGGCCAAAACCTCAAGATGAAAAGCCAAAAAATATTGTTATACCTGAAGAAAAAAAAGATATTAAAAAGAAAAAATAATATTAAATATTACATACCTATTGACTTTTTAGTGTATAATATATTAAAATATTATACATATTTTAAATATATTGCGTTTGTACAATGAAAGCAGTTAGAGGTTACTAAAAAGAGAATAAGGGTCCTAGGCTGAAAACCCTTTTAGAAAAACATAACTTGTAAAACACATTGGAGCATTTTTTATAAAGTGGAAAATTAATAATTTTCAAGCTGGGTGGCACCGCGGAAATGTTTTCGTCCCTGCATTTGCAGAGGGCGTTTTTTATTTTTAAATATAAAATTTTAGGAGGTTTTATTTAAAATGAAAGCAAATGAATACAGAACTCATAATTGTAATGAAATAACTTTAGAAGATGTTGGAAAAGAAGTTAGAATTTCAGGGTTTGTTGAAACTATACGTGACCTTGGAGGTGTTGTTTTTTTAGATATTAGAGATATGTATGGAATAACACAAGCTGTTACTTCTGGAAAAGAAGAAGATGTAGATTTTGCATCACATATTCCAATTGAATCTAGTGTATCTATATCAGGTACTGTAAGAAAAAGAGATCCTGAAACAGTAAATTTAAAATTAAAAACTGGTGAAGTTGAAGTCTTTATTAATGAAATAAAAGTTTTAGGAAGAAGAACAAAAAATCTTCCTTTTGAAGTTAATTCAGACCAAGACATTAGAGAAGATTTAAGATTACAATATAGATTTTTAGATTTAAGAAATGAAAAATTAAAAAATAATTTAATATTACGTGCTCAAGTTTTACAATATTTAAGAGAGCAAATGATTAAGGAAGGATTTTTAGAAGTTCAAACTCCTATACTTACAAGTTCATCTCCAGAAGGTGCTAGAGATTACTTAGTACCTAGTAGATTACATGCTGGAAAATTTTATGCACTTCCACAAGCTCCTCAACAATTCAAACAATTACTTATGGTTTCAGGAATTGATAAATATTTTCAAATAGCTCCATGTTTTAGAGATGAAGATGCAAGAGCTGATAGAGCACCTGGAGAATTTTATCAACTAGATATAGAAATGAGTTATGCAACTCAAGAAGATGTATTTTCTGTAATTGAACCAGTAATATATAATACATTTACTAAATTTTCTAAAAAGAAAGTAACAAAATATCCTTTTCCAAGGATTTCTTATAAAGATGCTATGCTTAAATATGGTACAGATAAACCAGATTTAAGAAATCCTTTATATATTATAGATTTATCAGAATTCTTTAAAAAATGTACTTTTAAGCCTTTTATTGATAGAGCTGTAAGAGCAATAAAAGTAAAAGGACATTTATCTAAAGGATTCCATGAAAAAATGTTACAATATGCTATGAGTATTGGTATGGGTGGTCTTGGTTATTTAGAAGTTCAAGAAGATTTAAGCTTTAAAGGACCAATTGATAAATTTATTCCAGAAGATTTGAAAAAAGATTTATTAAAATTAGCAGATTTAGAAAAAGAAGACACAATTTTCTTTATAGCTGATAATGAAAAAAGAGCAACAGAACTTGCCGGTCAAATAAGAGATGAACTTGGTAAAAGATTAGATTTAATTGATGAAAATACATTTGAATTTTGTTGGATAAATGATTTTCCAATGTTTGAATTAGATGAAAGAAATAATCTACAATTTAGTCATAATCCATTTTCTATGCCACAAGGTGGTTTAGATGCTTTAAATACTAAAGACCCATTAGATATATTGGCTTATCAATATGATATAGTTTGTAATGGTATAGAACTTTCATCTGGTGCAGTAAGAAATCATGATATAGATGTTATGATTAAAGCATTTGATTTAGTAGGATATTCTAAAGAACATATTGAAGAAAAATTTGGTGCTTTATTTAATGCATTCCAATTTGGTGCTCCTCCTCATGCAGGTATTGCACCAGGATTAGATAGAATGCTTATGCTTTTAACAGATTCTGATTCAATAAGAGAAGTTATAGCATTTCCTCTAAATAGTAAAGCTCAAGATTTAATGATGGGAGCTCCAGGAAATGTTACAAAAGAACAACTAAGAGATGTCCATATAAAAGTTGATATAAAAGAATAATAAGGGTAACTGGAAGAGCATAATGCTCTTCCAGTCTTGGATTTACATTTAGATTAATCCATATAAATCCCTCCTAATAACTCATTTCTACAAGTTACTTTTACATTATATCATAATAAATATTTTTTTACAACGTAAAAGAGACTATATAAATAGTCTCTTTTCATATGAATTCATATATTTATATCTTTATATAAAATTCTTATTTTTTGTTTACTAAATCTTTTAATGCTTTACCAGCTTTGAAAACTGGAGCTTTTGATGCAGGTATTTTGATTTCTTCTTTAGTTTGTGGGTTTCTACCTTTTCTAGCTGCTCTTTTTCTTACTTCGAAAGATCCAAATCCAACTAATTGAACTTTATCTCCTTTTACTAAAGATTCTGTTACAGCTTCAACGAAAGCGTTTACTGATGCTTCAGCTGCTTTTTTTGTGTCACCTGTTTTTGCAGCCATTGCTGCGATTAATTCAGCTTTGTTCATTTAAATTACCTCCTAATAAGATTTATTATGATATGTAGCTGTACCCATGAACTTGAGTATTATTGCTACATATTATTTTTATTCGCCAATCTTCGATAAAATCCCTCTTTTTTTTGAAAAAATTATTTATTTTTTAAGTATTTTTTTATTTTTATTATTTATATATTCCTATTTTTTCTAAAACGCCATATATTTTATTTCCATATGGGATCATATATATCTCTTCTTTTGTAAATATTTTTAGCACTACTACTGCTATTGCATATATAACTATTGCAGATAAAATTGCTATTACTGTTGCTAATTTTTCTATTATTACTCCATCTAATACAATAAATATGAAATATGAACATATTGCCATAATAAGTGTCGCTATAATTGGTTTTAAAATAAATTTAGAAAATGGCAAATCTAGTTTTATATTTTTTCTAAGTATATTTATAGTAATTATAAAAGCTACTAAATGACATGCTACTGAGCCTATTGCTGCTCCATTTACTCCAATTGAAGGTATTGGTACTAATATTATATTCAAAATTAATTTTGTTATAACTCCACATCCTAAAGCGACTGCAGGTACCATAACTTTACCAAAGCCTTGTAAAGCGCCATTTATTGTTTGATCTAAAATTGTAAATATAATTGTAAATGCACTTATTTGTAAAATTAACACACCTTGATTTGCATTAGGGAATAATAAATTTAATATTTGTTCTGCAAATATACACATTCCAATAGTACAAGGAAGTCCTATTAACATTGATGTAAGTAAAGAAAAAGATGTTCTTTTAGTTGCTGTATGTAAATCTTTCTTTGCTTTAGCTGCTGCTATTGCTGGAACTAATGCAGTTGCAAATGCAATATTTATAGATAAAGGTAAACTTGTTAATGTATCTACCTTTCCACTTAATATACCATACTGAATTTTAGCATCTGCATCTGATAAAAATGTTTTTAGACTTCTTACTACAGTAAATGAGTCTATATTTTTATTAAGTGATGACATTATTGAACTTAATGCCATTGGTATTGATACTTGTAAAATTTTTGAAATTATATGTGAAACTCTTTCATATTTATAATTTATTGTATTTCTTATTTCATTTCCAACTTCTTTTCTTATTGTTCTATAGTACAAAAACATATATGAAAAACTTAAAAAAGTTGCACCTGTTGTAGCAATATTAGCTCCTGCTGCCATAAATTCTGTTGATGTTCCTGATAAAACAGCAATAATTTCTACAACAACTATTGTAAGAACTGTTTTAAATATTTGTTCCAAACTTTGTGATCTTGCTGTAATTTTCATACTTTGTCTTCCATTAAAATATCCTCTCATTACAGATGATATAGCCACAAAGAAAATTGCAGGTGATAATGCTACTAATGTCATTTCAGATTCAGGAATTTGAAGCCAATAATTTGCTATATATCCTGCTCCAAAAAATAGAAGTAAACTTCCTATTAATCCTATTACTGCAAATGTTGCAAATCCAATTTTAAATATTCTATTTGCACCCTTATGATCTCCTAATGCTATTCTTTCAGATACTAATTTAGAAATAGCATTTGGAACTCCTATTGCAGATACAGTAAGAAGCATTGCATATATTTGATATGCTCCACTAGATATTGCATTACCTGTATCTCCATATCCCTCTCTATTTGTTAAATATAATGTATATATAAGTCCTAAAACTTTTATTAATACCTGTGATACCATAAGAGTTAATACACCTTGCATAAAACTCTCTTTTTTGGATTGTTTTTCTAAAGTTTCTTCTGTCATTTAACCACTCCTTATTTCATTGTACTTCTATATTATAAATTTAATTACTATTTTAATCAAGAATTTTAATGTTTTTTTTAATCTTTACATATTTTTATATAAAATATATTAATATTTTGTTATTTTTTTAGCTTTTTCCATTGACAAAACTTATTTTTTGAAATATAATAATTCGGTATTATGTTAGAATATGATTTAAATATGAGCTTCTCCCCGGTAGCTTAAGTTTAAATGTCATATATAAATTTTAAAAATAGGAGGGTAATTATTACCATGAATAATACTACATATAGCGCTAAAAAAAGTGAAATTGAAAGAAAATGGTATATAATTGATGCAGCAGAAAAGCCATTAGGTAGAGTTGCTACAGAAGCTGCTAAATTATTAAGAGGAAAACACAAACCAACTTTTACACCAAATATGGATACTGGTGATCATGTTATTATAATTAATGCAAAAGATGTTATTTTAACAGGAAATAAAATAAATCAAAAAGTTTATAGACATCATTCAGGTTATATTGGAGGAATGAAAGAAGTTCCTGCAAAAGTAATGCTTGAAAAAAATCCTGAAAAAGCTTTAACTTTAGCTATTAAAGGAATGTTACCTCATAACTCTTTAGGAAGACAAAGTCTAAAAAAATTAAGAGTATATGCAGGAAGCGAACATGAAAATCAAGCACAAAAACCAGAAGTATGGGAATTTTAATTGAGGAGGAATTGTAAAAATGCCTAAAAAAGCAGAAAAACAAGAAAAAATAATTTTCTATGGTACAGGTAGAAGAAAAAGTTCTATAGCTAGAGTTAGATTAGTTGAAGGAACAGGAAAAATAACAATAAACGGAAAAGATATTGATGAATATTTAGGATTAGACACTTTAAAAGTTATAGTTAAACAACCTTTAACAGTTACAAATACATTATCAAAATATGATGTTATTTGTAAAGTACAAGGTGGAGGATTTACAGGTCAAGCAGGAGCTATAAGACATGGTATAGCAAGAGCATTAAATGAAGCAAATAGTGAATATAGACCAGAACTTAAATCTAATGGATTTTTAACAAGAGATCCTAGAATGAAAGAAAGAAAAAAATACGGTCTTAAAAAAGCTAGAAAAGCTCCACAATTTAGCAAGAGATAGAATTTACAAGAAACTCGAAAAACATTTCGAGTTTCTTTATTATTAGCTAAAAAACATCCTAGAAATAAAATTCTAGGATGTTTTTAAATATCTCTTTCATCTTGTTTACTCTCTTTTGATATTTCTGTAACATGTTGCCTTTGATTTGTTTTATCTAATGTATTTTTTGCTGTATCTATTACATACTTTTTGCTATTTTCTCCATTTTTTATTAAAACATCAATATCTTGTTCTTGTTCACTTTCAATTTTCCCTTTTGTTACTTGTTTCCATATATCTGTATTTGTTCTTGACTCTTTTCCTACAACTAATTTTTCATTAGTTTCTTCTATATTTGCTAAAAATTCAATAGTTTCACTAATATTCTTATCATTTAATGCTTGTGCATCTTTAATAGTTTTTTCTGTTTTCATATTTAAATCTGAAATTGGACCTCTTTCAAATTTTTTAGCCCCATTTCCTATTTTATTAAAAAATGAAATTATTGTTTCTTTTATATTAAGTTTTGGTTTTTCTACTAGCACTAATTGGTTATCATCAATCACTTTTTCTCTCTCCTATCTATTTTTATTAATTGTAATTATTATTTAGATAATTGGATTAAGTACATTTCTCTCTTGTGTACATTTTAAAATTTCTTTATCAAACTTTTCTGATAAATCATACATTTTTTGTCTTCTTCTTTGTAATTCTTCAATCGCTTTTACACATTTATTTAATGGACTTTTCTCTCTTAATTCTTTTAACTCTTCCATTTTAGCCTCAGCTTTATCTTGTTTTTCAGAATCTATATATTTATCTATTTGTAATATTAGTTTTTCTTCTTGTTTTTTAAATTTTTCATATTCAGGAGTATCTATTATTTGTTTTTTATCTATTTCTAAACTACTTTGTGCAATTATTGATTTATATATATTTATTTGATGTTTATTTAGTTCAACTATTATATTTTTTAGTCTTCCTTCAAATACTTCATTTATAGAATTTAATGCATCTTTATAATTTTTAAAATCATATTTATATTTTTCTTTTACTTTTTCTGGCTTTTGTCCATAAATTTTAGCTTCATGTATTAGTATATTCTCAGTATCTCGATATTTCTCTTCTATAAATTGATTACCTTCTTTTGTAAAAATCAAACACACTAATTCCATTGTAGAAGTTTGTATTCCTAATAGTTGTTGTAATAATTCTATTATTTTATCATTACCATCATCTAAATTTGCTTCAATTTGATCATATAAATTTTCTTCTTGTGATTTTAAACTTTTTAATGATTTTTTTAAGTCATCAATTGAAGCTTTTTTTAAATCTATTATTTTGCCATCAATTATAATAGTTTTATTTCTTTCGTTCATACTATACTCCTCTTTAGTTTTATTCATTATAATATATATCACTAATTTACTATTTTTGTCAATTTATTTCGATAAATTTATCAACTTTTTTATACATTTCTACATCTATTTTTTCTGATAAAAAATTTTCTAGTAGTTTTTGATTTTTAATCAATTCTTCTTTTTGTTTTTTTGTTAATGATTTTTTTATATGATATTCTAATTTAGATGCTAAAGCTTTCGTGTCAGACTGCCATACAGCCTCTAATTTTAATGGAATATGAGTATATGTATATTTTGCACATTTTTCGTTTTTAGAAAAATGTTCTTCCATTCTCCTTTTTATATCAGTAGTAATTCCAGTATATATTGAATTATCTTTACATCTTAACATATATGTATAATACATTTTATACCTCTTTCTTAATATAATTCTTTATAGTTATATAATATATTTTTACAAAAATCTACATTTTTTATTTTTATTTTCAAAAAGTACTAAATCTTTGAAACTTGGAAAAAACAATCTAAAGACAAAATTAGTCAAATGAAAAAAGGAAAACTTACTGAAAATGAAGTTTACGAATGGATTTTAAAGAATAAGTAATAGCAAATATAGTTGTATATAAATTAACATAATATTATAAAAATGGTATAATATGTACGTAATGAAATATTACGCAAATGAATAATAGCTTATACTACAGCTATTAAAAGTATCCTTAAATTTATTATTAGAGGAGGAATAGCAATGCCAGGAATTTTGTATCATCTTAGTTTTGCAGAGGAAGTATATCGGAAATTAGGTACAGTCATCCAGTTTAATAAAGTAGGCTTTATTTCTTATAATATTATTCTAGATTTGGCTACGGACAAAAAGAAGTCTCATTACCGCAAAAAAGCATTTGTAGATGGATTTTTTGTTCCAGAAATGGAAGTTGTAAAAAGAAATCTATTCAGACCAGAAGACTCCATTAAATTTGGAATGTACTGTCATCTCTACTTGGACTACTACTTCATTGAAGAATTCTTAATTCCTGAATTTATTTTGGATGTTGAAGAAATGAAAGTAATAAATCCAAGAAACAACATGAGCTGGGATATAAAAACCTTCTTTTCCCATTCTGGTATGTATGAAGCATATATAGAAATTAATCAGTTAATGGTAAGAGATTGACATGTATCCCTTAACACCGTCAAAGCAATTGCCGATATTCTCCCCAGCACAGGAATACCTGTATTTGACACAAGGCGCGATAAGACATGGAAAGGAGAATTAGAGGAATATTTGGCACAAAAAAAGAGTATACCGGAAAAATCTTTGATTATGACAGATTGTGGAGCTGTATCGAAAGAATTGCTACACAATTTGTACAGGAAATTTCAAAGTAATCTACAAAAATGGCACAGGACTACTAAACTGTAAAGTTTAGTAGTCCTATTCTTTTTTATTGTGAAATCCCCCCAAGGTAATGCCTTGAGGGGATCCATTAGAGATAGAAACTATTAAGTTGGTTTGATTTCTGCTTATTTGGCAGCTCCGTTACCAGTCTGAGAAGCCTTGTCATCTTTCTTGCTCATAAATGTATCGAGCATCACATAGTTCATCAGAAGATTGTTGAAATCTGCCATATTGCCACCCATCATGGAAGACATAAGCAACAGCTTCGTCGTGTCATCGTCTTCGCCGAGCTTATCCTTGAAAAATATCAAAGGAATGAGCTGATTCATCTGACCGCCGTCTTCTTCAGAGGTCATCATGGAAGACATGAGTAGCAACTTCATCGTGTCATTATCTTCGCCAAGCTTATCCTTGAAAAGCATCAACGGAAGCACCTGATTCATCTGGCCACCGTTCTCGCCAGTCTGACCGCACATTGCCGACATAATGGCCAGCTTTTCTACATCGAAGTCATCATCCATTTTGAGTAAATCGCTGAGAGCGATAACCTTCGAATAGCAGCTGAAGCCAAGAATATTCTTGATGGGAACGACGTTCTTCATTTCGCCAGTTCTCACAGAAAGAGTCTGAGTCAACGTCTTGGTAGTCGCAGCCTTAGTTACGAAATAGTACTCTCCGGCGTCCTTAATAAGATCGCCTTCGCTGAGTTTGGTAGTGGGCAGAATGAAGATAGGAAGATTGCCAAGCTGTATGTCGCCGACATCAGTAATTTCCTTATTCTTATTGTCATAAATCCGCCAGCTGTCGCCGTTCTTAACCGCAACACCCATAATGGTACTTGCGATGTTTTCGTCCTGATTAGGGCCGAATTCCATATTCAAATTAAAAATGTTGTTTGCCATAGTAATATCCTCCTTATTTTCTTTTACCTGTGGCTGTTGAAAAACTTGTGTTTTGCTAGCAACAGCATCTTCGCGCTCTTTTAAAGCTCGTTCTTTGCTGTCAATAGCCTGTTCGCGTTCTTGCAGTTCTTTTTCCTTGCGTGCAAGGATTGCCGTTTTTGCAAATTTGTTGTAGTCTGATTGCTCAAATTCGAATCCAAATGTAATAGTCATGTTACGGTTATCACCTTCATCACCTAACTTGACATATATACATTGATCTTCGTATGCACAGTTTTCACATTCGTAGCTTCCTACATCCTCTTCTGTAGTAATGGGTACCTCAAAAGTAACACAGGGACTATCTGTACTTTCAATTATAGAAAAAATTGAAATTCTATCATCACTTGATTGATTTACATTTACCCTGTTGCACATTGCTTCAGTGGAATAGTAACAGTAGCCATCTTGGAAATAAATTACATAATGACTCAAGTCATAGGAATATGGTTCGTTAGGACATGTACATACAGCATACTTTACTGCTGAATTATAATATTCTAACTCATGCTCATTTTTCCAATCGTGCCATTTTCCACAGTAGGGACACAAGAAGCGCCTTGGGGTGAGTTTTAAAAGTTCTTGATCCACAACGTTTTACCTCCTATCTGTAGTGCGGTGCCGTTAATAGTTTCTTATCTCCTTTCTAAAGAGTGTATTCGTGCATATACACTTAGGCTACCAAAGTCAATCTGCCTTTGATATATAGCACAATAAATACCTGTTATTATTGTATCATGGATTTACATAAAAATCAAGGAATAGAATACCAAAAAGTGCTTAAATGTGAAAAATTTTCTATATTATTTAAAAGAGCAGGCAAAAATTCATTGTATTTTTACCCACTCTTTTCTAATAGTACAATTACTTTTTTCCCTTCTTGGATGTTCTATAAGTTATTCCATTCCCCAAGTTGACTGTTGTTGTTCCTCTCGAGTTAATTGTAGTTTTACCTACTTTCTGACTTACAGAAACGCCACTTTTGCTGATGTTCAAAAAAGTGCCATCTCCAATTTTAATCCGTTTGCGATAGCCAATTCCCATATAGATGTCTCCTTTCAAAAATAAGTGTACATACCCTCTCTTAGCACAATAGAGTTTTATAATTTGGAATATAGTTATATTATAGCATATTTTACATAAAATTACAAATAGTATCTTATAATTCTAGTTCTTTTTCTCTATCCTCATGTTCTATTTGTTTTTCTGTATCTAAATAAGTTCTTGTTTCTCTTTCAAAATCTCTAATTAAAGTATCTCTGTACCAATATCAAAGTTTACACAGATCCATTCTATAAATTTGTGAACCGTTTCTCTAAATTTGTCTATAACCTTATGCAAATAGACATTTCCTTTTTCTAATTTATTAATTCTATATTCGTATTTCCATTCTAAATTATTTTCTTTTTGTTGATATTCAGCTTTAATATTATCTATTTGTTTATACAAATCTCTATTATCAGCCATAATATCATTTCTCTCTTTTTAATATTTTTCTGCTTCTTCTACCATTTTAGCTTGTCTTAATAATTGTTGGCACATTAATAAATTATTCTGGTATAATTCGTTTATTAAATCATCTTTTGGTTTTATAATATCTTCTAAAATCTTTTCATCTCTTTTCTTTGACCATCTAGCCATTTTTATATAATCAATATCTGGAACATCTGGTAATTCTAATTTCATATTTTGTAATTTTTCCTTTGTCTTGTCAAAATTAGTTATTTCTTTATATTCTTTAATATCAATATGTTCTCTCCCTGTTTCTTCTTTTGTTGTGTCTGTATATTCCTTTTAAATTTTCTCTTTTGTATTTTGTGTTTCTAATAATCGCAAAACTTATTTTAACATAAATTCCTTATAAATTTTTTAGCCGATTTTTTCGGCTCACATAATGAGCAATAGCTTGGCTATCGTAAGGGGTAATACACTAAACACTTTTTTATGCTACTCACTAAAAGTGTCTGTATGGCAAGGACACCCCACACCCCAAAAACTAAAAATTACTATTTCGCATTTTTAATTTTTTCATAAAAATACACTTGGTGTATTTTTATACTTAACCATAACTTGCTATATGCAATTTATGGTTAAGAGAGCGATAAAAAATATATTACATATTTTTTCTAGGCTCTGTTCGAAACCTATTCGGTTTCAAACTTGCAAAATAAAAGCATAGGCTTTATTTTTAACAAAACCTATACTTTATATTTTACCTTATAGTTTATCATACGATGTAAATTTATTATTTGCATATAAACTGTTCCAATCAATCCCCTTCTTTTCATAATCTCGTTACTCATAATTACAATATCTTTTATTATTATTTTTATATTTATTATCCTTAAACTTTTCTTCAATAGGGTATTGAAGTTTTGTTGGGAGGGTATTAAACATTTCAATGTTTATATAACTTTTATCTTTTGCTCCTTTATTTTCCTACATTTTATTAGACTTTTTATTTTTTTCAACTAATATCTTATCATTTTTTATTCAAGTACCTCTAGCATTTGTGAACTTCCTTCAATTCCTTCTATATTGTAATATGTTGAAGGTATTTTACCCACAATAACGTTTTCAGCAATTAATATTTGATTAGTTATATCTTTGGTTATATTTTTAAAAGGTGTTAATATACTAACTTCACATTTTACTTGCAAATACACTCTATGAAGTGTTTGATTTATTCCTTGTGAAATAAACTCACTTTTTAAATCAGTTTCAACATTTCCAGCAGATGATATTTTTATCTTTACACCTGGTCCTCTTCCTGATAATAAACTTATACCTGTAAAGCTTCCGCATTGCAATTTCTATATTTTCTCTACCTTTTTTATTAATTCCTTCTTGTATCTTTATAGCTACATCTGAAGTTATTTCATTTATAGGAAAAATATTTGATTTTATCATAATTATATTTCCTTCATTATCTTTTTCTACTACAAATAATTCTTCATAGCTATATTTCTTCATAACTTCTGTAGCTTGTTGATTTGCAATTAAAGTCGCTATTGATTTAGCTTCATCTTCGCATAATGTTTCAAATATTGGAGTTATAGATTTTAATGTTATATTAACAACAGTAAATGCCACTAATAAAATTACAAATATTTTGTATATTTTTCTAATATATTCTTTTGTTTTATTATTTACACTCATATTTTTGTTAAAGCTATAACTTATGCTTGGAATTCTTATTCTTTTACGTGAATAAATTTTATGCATAATTCATCATAGTAGGAGACTCTACATTAGTTTTTCCTCCTGCTTTTACATATTTAGGAATAAATATTTTTTGTCCAATATCTATACTATCTGGATCTTCTATTCCATTTGTTCTTACAATATCATCAATCGTACTTCTAAACTTTTTAGCAATAGTCCATAAAGTATCTCCTTGTTTTACAATATATAGGACTAGACTATAATCTTCCATTTCTCTATTTTCTTCTACATTTAATTCTTCTATTACATTTAAATTAACATTTTTACATATACACAAATTAAATAAGACATCTACATTACAATTTATATCTCCACCTGATTGTATAACAAAGTCTTGTGAAGATATTTCTATATTTGTATCAATATCTGCTTGTTCTGCATCTTCAACATCATTTATATCAAATTCAAATGGTACTTTTACCTTTTTACTATTTATATCAGATATAGAATTTGTCATAAATATAAAGTTTAGTTCTAATTCGCCTTCATACATTATTTTAGAATTTGACTTATTTTCTTTATTTATTGTTGCTACAACATCTACATCTACTATTTTACCATTTTCAATTTCTGGTACATTTACTTTTTCTCTAATTTGACATGTTTTTTGCATATTATTTTTATTTGCCATAGTCCTTACTTTTCTTTTATTAAATGTAACTTCTTCTGATGGGCTATATAAGTCTTGTATCAAATTTATTTGTTTTTCTTCATATACCATACAACTTATTTCTACTTCTAATTCAATATATATTGAATGTTCTTCTATATTATTTGGCTTAATTATCATATTTTTTATCTCATAATTTGTATCACATAAATTATCTTCATTTACATTTTGTATATCAACAAATCCAACTACAGGAATTTTACTTGTAACAGTATTTATAGTATTTTCTTCTGTTAAATACATAATTCTAACTTCTGCTTCTGATTTTGCTAGTACTTTATTGTAACTTATTTTTATATCTTTATCTACTAAATTTATATTTGCTTTTAAAATTTCTGCTAAATTATCAGTATTATCAATAGAAATAGTATCTTTTACATATACTTTTGTATTTCCATTTCCTAATAATGAATTAACTTTTAGATTTTCTTCTAAAACTTGAATATCATCATTATTATTTATTTTGTTTACTATTTCAATATTTTCATTAGTATAAATTTTAAGTTTTACTTCTAATCCAACTTTTACATTTATTTTTCTACCATTTAAAACTTTACACTCTATTGATTTTATATTTACATCAGAATTTGCTAACATATCAGATGTACAATTAGGAACATTTATACTTTCAGAAAAATCTAAATTTGTGTTTAATCCTCTTACTGCTTCATCACTATTGTCTGCAAGATACATTATATATGCATTAATATTACCATCTAATCTTATCTTATCATCCATTATTTCTTTCTTATATATACATACATTTCCACTTGTATTTATAGTGTTTAATATGTCTGGTTTTGAATCTGGTACAATCATATCTCCTTCTATAAATATGACTTCATTTTTTTCAGATACTAATTTGTTTACTGATAAATTCTCATTTGTTGTTTCGATCATCATTTTTATACCTCCTTAATATACTTTTATTCATATATATTTAGGATAAGTTATTTTTATGACAATCAAAAAGAAAAAAGTAGGTAATTTGAAGTGGTAAAATGAAAGTAGACACAAAAAAAGTGTTTACTTTCATTTTTTTGATATAATAAAGAAAAAGATTGG
>CANQXY010000016.1 GCA_947627935.1 uncultured Clostridia bacterium
TCCCCTGTTCAATACAGAGAACATTCCAACCTAGTTGCCTAATTTATACTGTCCAACTTTTTGGGTTCAGTACATTTACAGTCTTTTTATTATTTCTTTATTGATAAAATTTTATATTGCATAACTCCTGCTGGAGCATCTACATCTACTGTTGCACCTTTTTTTGCCCCTAAAAGTGCTTTCCCAAGTGGTGATTCATTAGATATTTTATTTTCTGCTAAATCAACTTCTGTTGATCCAACTATTGTATATTCAACTTCTTCATTAAATTCTATATCTAAAACTTTAACAGTATTACCTATTTGAACAGTTTTTGTATCTATTTCTGATTCATCTATTATTTTAGCATATCTTAATTTATTTTCTAATTCTGCAATTTTAACTTCATTTTCTGATTGTGCAGTTTTTGCTTCATCATATTCTGAGTTTTCAGATAAATCTCCAAATCCTAAAGCAACTTTAATTCTTTCTGCAATTTCTGTTCTTTTTTCTGTTCTTAAATATTCTAATTGTTTTTCTAAATTATCATAACCTTCTTGTGTTAATATAACCTCTTTTTCTTCCATTTTGTTTCCTCCTTGTTTAGCTTAAATTTCTTAAATATATTAATCCATTTAATTAATTTTGTCAAGTTTATTTTATTAATTTAGTCTTTAAGTAAATCTTTTCCATCTTTTATATAATCTATACCTGAAAATATAGTTGCAATAACAGAAATTATCATTAAAATAGTTGTAATAAGATTTAAATAAAAACTATATCCTGATAAATTACCTTTAAAGCAATCTGCAAATGCATTTAAATCAATAAATGATAATATTATAGCAATCATCTGAGTAACTGTTTTTAGTTTTCCCCATACTGATGCAGCTATAACTTTTCCACCTTTTTCTACTGCAATTAATCTATATCCAGATACTATAAATTCTCTTGCTAAAATTATAATTGGTATCCATGCTGGTAATTTTCCTAATTCTACAAGCATCATCATTGCAGCTAATACTAGTATTTTATCTGCTAATGGATCTAGAAATTTTCCAAATGTTGTTACTTGGTCTCTATTTCTTGCAATAAAACCATCTAATTTATCTGTTATTGATGCAATTATAAATATTATATCTATAATTAACATAGTATATGGTATTCCACAAATTTGACCACTTATATTAAAAAAAGGAATTATTACTATTAATGGTACTAAAATTATTCTAAATATTGTAAGTTTATTTGCTAAATTCATAATTCACATCCTTTATTTTTTTAATATTTCAATTGCTTTTTTTAGTTGTGTATCATCTTTTCTATCTATACTTAAAGTATTTTTAACAGTAGCTGGTAATTCTACGACTTCATTAGGTTCAATACCTACTTTATTTATAGTTGATTTATTTGGTGTATAATATTCTTCTGAAGTTATTTTAAGTCCACTTCCATCTGTTAATGTAATAAATTGTTGTATAACACCTTTTCCATAAGTTTTAGTACCAACTATTGTAGCTTTATTTAAATCTTTTAATGCTCCTGCTAAAATTTCAGATGCACTAGCTGTATTTTCATTTACTAAAACTACAATTGGCATATTAATTATTGGGTCTTCTTTAGCTTTTGTTGTTTCTTCTTTTTTGTTTTTATCAATTGTTATTAATAATTTAGAATCTTTATCTGCAATAAAATCTGCAATATTTATTGCTTCATCAACTATTCCTCCACCATTATTTCTTAAATCTATAATTAGTGAAGTTATATTTTGTTTTTGTAATTCTTCAAATTTTTGTTTAAATTCTGAACTTGTTTCTTCATCAAAACTAGAAAGACTAATATATCCTATATTATTTTCTAATTTTTCAGAAATAACTGGATTTGTAACTATTTTTTCTCTTTTTATATCAAATTCTAATGTTTTTCCATCTCTTAATATTTCAAGTTTTACATTTGAATTTTCTTCACCTTTTATTTTATTTGCTGCAACAGTCATGTCATCTCCTGTATACTCAATTCCATCTATTTTTACAATTAAATCTCCTGGTAGTATCCCTGCTTTTTCGGCTGGGCTATCTTTTATTGGAGATAATACTGATATTTTGTTATTAGTATCATCTTTTACCATATATATACCAATACCTACAAAATTACCTAATATTTCTGAAGTATAATCTTCCATATCTTCTTTTGAAATATATTCTGTGTATGGATCTCCTAAAGCTTCTATATATCCTTTTATTGCTCCTTCTTCAAGTTTTTCTTCATCTACTTCACCTAAAAAATATTTGTCTATCATAGATTTAAATCTATTTAATTTACTTTCTAAATCAGAACTTTCTTTATTAGAATCTACAACTACAATTCCATCTTCATTTTTAGTAAAAAATGTATACAAACTTAAAGATGTTATAAAAAAAGTTATAAATGCTGTAATTACTACTAGCATTATAATTTTATATATTTTTTGAGCTTTATTTTCGTTTTCCATTGTTTTCTCCTTTATATATTATACTTTTTAAATTATAATTTAGAAGTAAGAAATAAAATTTCTCACTTCTAAATTATCACTATGGTAAATATGGAATAGGATTTACAGGTCTACCTCCTACTCTAACTTCAAAATGTAAATGTGGTCCTGTTGAATTTCCTGTTGAACCTACTGTTCCTATAACTTGTCCTTGTGAAACTTTTTGTCCTGTAGAAACTCTTCTTGATCCTGAAAGCATATGTCCATATAATGTCATTGTTCCATCTCCGTGGCTTATTACTATATATTCTCCATAACTTTTATATGCTCCACTTGGATATCTTAAAGCCATTGATGTTATTACTGTTCCTGATTTAACTGCTACAACACTTTTTCCTACAACTCCAATGTTTACATCTACACCAGTATGTCCACGATATGAAGGATATGATTGATTTCTTATACTTGATTTGCTACATCCTGAAACTGGGAATATGTACCCACTTGAACTTGGATTACTTGTTATTATAGTAGCTCCTGTCCCTTGATTTTTTCTTGCTTCTTCTTGTGCAATCGTTATTAATTGTGCTGTTATTGCTTTTTTATCTTGTTCAAATTGTTCTAATTCAGCTTGTGCTTTTTTCTCTTCTTCTGAAAGTTTAGAAGCATATTTACTTTTCTCAGTTTTTGCTGTTGATAATGCTTTTTGTTTTTTCTCTTTGCTTGTTTTAGCATTATTTAATGATGTTTTACTGTTTTCTAATTTTGTTTTTTGTTCTTCTATATTATTCTTTTTTTCTTCGATTTTTTCTAATAAATCTGTATCATATGTTGCAAGTTCTGATACTAGAAAATAATTAGATATAAAATCAACTAATCCATCAGAAGAAAGTAAAAAATCTAAGTATGAAGTTTCTCCATTTTCATATACTGTAACTAATCTTTCGTTTAGTGCTTTTTCATTTTCATCATATTCTTCTTGTGCTTTTTCTAAGTTTTGTTGTGCTTCTGATATTTCTTTATTTAATCCACCAATTTCTTCATTTAAATCTTCTATATCTGTTTCATATTCTGAAATTTGTGCAACTAAATCTTCAACTTGTTTTAAAGTTTCAGATTTTTCTTCTTTTATACCTTCTATTTCTTCTTTCTTTTCCTTTATATCCTTATCTAACTGAGTCTGTTGATTAGTAAGTTCATTTTTATTTGCAGCTATTACTAAATTTGTTTGTAATATAAAAATTAATATTACTAATATGGATAAAATTTTTATACTTATATTTTTCATTTTTTCCTCCAACTTAATTAAATTTATTCATTTGTTGTATTTGCTTCTATTGTTTTATTTTCATTAGAATTTCCATTAGAAGTTATATAATCTAATGGATTTACTGTTTTTCCATTTATTCTAACTTCAAAGTGTGCATGTGGTCCTGTTGAATATCCTGTTGAGCCAACCTTTAAAACTATATCTCCTCTTTTTACTTGTTGCCCTACTTGTACCATTATTTCAGATCCATGTGCATATAATGTTGAAACTCCTCCACCATGGTCTATTATTACCATATTTCCATATGCGCCATTATAACTTGCTTTTGTAACAATACCATCATTTGCAGCTATAAAATTAGCTCCCATTGGTGCTCCAACATCAACACCAGTATGTAATTTATAAACTCCTGTTATTGGATGTGTTCTCATTCCATATGTAGATGTTATTCTGGTATATCCTGGAATTGGCCAAGCCATCACTCCACCTATATATTCTGGGCTAATACCATTTTGAGATAATAAAAGTATTTCTGCTTCTACTTCTTTATATTGTCTATTATATTCATCTATATCATTTTGAATTTTTTGTTCACTTTCTGATAATTGTAATATATAATGTTCTCTTAAATTTTTTGTATTTTGAAGAACTTTAGCTGTTTTTATTTGTGTTTGTTTTGTCTGTGAAATTTGTTCTTTCTTTTCAGTTAATATTTTGTTTTGTGTTTCTATTGTATTCTTTTGCATTTCTACTTCATCTAATAATTGCATATCATATTCTGTTATTTCACTAATTAAGAAATAATTAGATAAAAAATCTGTAATACTAGTAGAACTTAAAATTACATCTAAATATGTAGTTTCACCTGATTCATATAGAGAAACAAGTCTTTCTTCTAAAAAACTTTTCTGCTCATTATATTGCTTTTGAACTTTTCCTAATTTCTCTTCTATATCATTAATATTATTTTGTAGTTCTTCTATTTTTGTATTTAGTTCTTCTAATTGTGTCTCTGTAGTTCCTATTGTTTCATCTAGCTTTTGAACTTGTTGTAAATTAGTTGATAATTCTTCTTGTACTTCTTGTAATTGTTCGTTTGACTCTTCTAATTGATTTTTTATTTCTTCTGATTTATTTTGTAATTCTTCCATGTTCTCAGCATATGAAAACACACATATACTACTAATTATTAAAGCTAAAACAATACATAAAAATTTACGCATGTTTTTCTCCTTTAAACTTTTAAATATTTTCTCATAGAAATTGTACTTCCTAATACACCTATTCCTATTCCTAAAACTAAATAAATTATAACAATTAAAGTAAACATATCTGCAAAACTTACTAAACTCATATTTACAATATTCATAAATCCAGAACTTAAAATTTTATCTGCTAAGAAGCTATATAATCCACCAATTATTGCCATTGATATAATTCCTGCTAATATTCCTATTATTATACCTTCTACTATAAATGGCCATCTTATAAAATTGTTTGTTGCTCCTACATATTTCATAATAGAAATTTCTTTTCTTCTTGCATGAACTGTAAGTTTTATTGTATTTGCAATTATAAATATTGAAATTACAATTAACAATATTAAAATTGCTCCTGTTATAATTCTTACTCCATTTGCTAGGCTTATTAATGCTGAAACAACTTCATTTCTATTTGTTATTCTTTTTATATTATCAAATTGCATTATTTGTTCTTGTACTTGAGAACTTAAGTTTAAGTCTGTAAATGTTACTACATATGAATCTGGAAATATATTGTTATCATTATATGTATCTAGAAGATATTCTTTTTCTTTAAATCTTTCTTTCATTTGTGCTAATCCTTCTTCTTTTGATACAAATTCTGCTGTGTTTACTCCATCTAGACTTAATATTTTTTCTCCTATTTCTTTTATTTGTTCATCTGTAGCATCAGTATTTATAAATACTTGTATACCTTGTACTTCTTCAACTTCTCTAACAAAGTGATTTATATTTTCTCCTATTATAAAAAATACTCCAAATATAATCATTGTTGCACACATAATCATTAATGATGCTGCTGTTGATTTCTTATTTTTAAAAACGTTTTTAAAACCTTCTCCTATTAAATAGGTAAATATATTATACTTCATAATCGTACCCGCCTTTTTTATCATCTCTTACTATATTGCCTGTATTTATATGTATAACTCTTTTTTTCATTTTATCTACTATATCTTTGGCGTGTGTTGCAACAACAACTGTTGTTCCTCTCATATTTATATCATTTAATAAATTCATTATATCCCATGCTGTATCTGGATCTAGATTTCCTGTTGGCTCATCAGCAATAAGCATTGATGGGTTATTTACTAATGCTCTAGCTAATGCAACTCTTTGTTGTTCTCCTCCTGATAATTCATGTGGATACATTTTTGCTTTTCCACTTAATCCTACTAATGAAAGAACCATTGGTACTTGTCTTCTTATATGTCTTGGAGTTGCTCTTACTATATACATAGCATATGCAACATTATCATATACAGTTTTATCTGGTAATAATCTAAAGTCTTGGAAAACAACTCCCATACTTCTTCTTAAATATGGAATTTTACTTTGTTTTAAATATGTAGTATCTTTTCCATTTATAATTATATTTCCTGATGTTGGTTCTTCTTCTTTTAATATTAATTTTATTAATGTAGACTTACCACTTCCTGAAGCACCTACTAAAAATGCAAACTCACCTTTTTCTATTATAAAGTTAGCATTTATTATTGCTTTTGTACCTGTACTATATGTCTTGCTTACATTTCTAAATTCTATCATTTTTTATCTCCTCAACTTTGTCCATTTAATTATTTTTACTCAACATTATCATAACAATAAAGTGTAATTTTTGCAATACTTTATAGCAAAAAAAACGATAGAAAATATTGCCTTTTTTACATTTTCTATCATTTTTCTCTTTTTTTCATTATTTTATATTTTTATCTTAAAAATTTACTTATAATATCTTGACTTGTTATTTTAAAATATTTCATTAATTCTTCTGACTTTCCTGATTTTCCAAAACAATCTTTTATTCCCATTCTTTCAAGTTTTGCTGGATATTTTTCTACTAATACTTCTGAAATTGCACTTCCTAATCCACCTATTATATTATGGTCTTCTATTGATATTAATCTTTTAGTTTCTTTTGCACATTTTATAATCATTTCTTCATCAATAGGTTTTATTGTATGAACATCTATAACTCTTATATCAATTCCTTTATTTTTTAATTCTTCTTTTGCTTTTATTGCCTCTTGGACTACTATCCCTGTTGCAAATATTGTAGCATCTGTTCCTTCTCCTATTTGTACAGCTTTACCTATTTCAAACTTTGTACTTTCGTCATATATTATATTAGAT
This sequence comes from uncultured Clostridia bacterium, assembly GCA_947627935.1. Taxonomy (GTDB): domain Bacteria; phylum Bacillota; class Clostridia; order TANB77; family CAG-508; genus CAG-269. Next base: position 7,115 of record CANQXY010000016.1, read on the forward strand.
TTAGCTCTACAAAGTCTTAAATATACAGGTCCATTTATTTTATATATCTCCTCAACTGCCCATTTAGTTTCAATATCATCTGATGTACAAATAACTTTCATATTAGGTAAAGTCCTCATTAAAGATAAGTCTTCTATCATTTGATGTGTTGCACCATCTTCTCCAACTGTAACCCCTGCATGTGTTGCACATATTTTTACATTTAAGTTTGGATAACATATACTATTTCTTATTTGATCATAAGCTCTTCCAGCAGCAAATACTGCAAATGTACTTACATATGGAATTTTTCCACATGTAGACATACCTGCTGCAGTTGACATCATATTTTGTTCAGCTATTCCCATATCAAAAAATCTATCTGGAAATTCTTTAGCAAACATTTCTGTTTTAGTTGCTCCTGCTAAATCAGCATCAAATACAACTATATCTTTATTTTCTTTACCTAATTTAACTAAAGTTTCACCATAACTTTGACGTGTTGCTTTTTTTTCTTCTTTCATAAATACTCTCCTTTAATTTAATTCTTTTATTGCTAATTTATATTGTTCTTCATTTGGAGCCTTGCCATGCCATCCAACTTGATTTTCCATAAAAGATACTCCTTTACCTTTTATTGTCTTTGCTATTATGCAAGTTGGTTTTCCTTTTATTTGTCTTGCTTTTTCAAATGCTTCTATAATTTCTTTTAAATTATGCCCATCAATAGTAATTACTTCAAATCCAAAACTTTTAAATTTTTCATCAATTGGATATGAACTCATTACTTCTTCTATTTTTCCATCTATTTGTAAATTATTATTATCTATAATTACACATAAGTTATCTAGCTTATATTTATTAGCTGCCATTGCTGCTTCCCAAACTTGTCCTTCTTCTATTTCTCCATCACCTAATAAACAATAAACTCTATATTTTTTATTATTTAGTTTTCCGGCAATAGCCATTCCATTTGCACAAGATAGACCTTGTCCTAATGATCCAGTAGTCATATCAACTCCTGGTACTTTATTCATATCTGGATGTCCTTGAAGATTACTATTTATATTTCTAAATGTTTTTAAATATTCTATATCAAAATATCCTCTATGTGCTAATGTGCTATATAATGCTGGACTACAGTGTCCTTTTGATAATACAAACCTATCTCTGTCTTCCCAAGTTGGATTTTTAGGATCTATATTTAATTCATTAAAATATAAAACTGTTAAAATATCTGCTATAGATAATGATCCTCCTGGGTGTCCTGACATAGCATTATAAACTTCTTCAATTATTCCCCTTCTTATACTTTTAGCAATTTCGCTTAATTTTTCTATGTTTTCCAAGGTAATTCCCCCTTTGCTTAACACTATATCATAAGATAAATATTTTTTCTATATTTTTTATATTATTTATCAAAATAAAAAGCACATTTTTATTAAATGTGCTTAATATTTAATATTTGATTTTGAATTTTTATTCTTCTTTATATTTTATTGACTTTTCTTCTAATAATTTAAAATCACAGGCGATTGTTTTTAAAAAATTATTTTTTTTAGTAACAGATTCATACATTTTATGTGCTCTTTTATATATTACCTCTTTATTTGAATTTATATATCTATATTCTGCTGATACTAAATCTTTATATTTTTTATCTTGTAACTCATACTCTAATAAATTTACAACATTATTATTATTTTGAGGTATAGGAATCATAGAAGAAAATTTAATAATAGCTAATGGATTCCTCTTTCTACCATATACAAAAAAGAAACTAGGATTATTTTTGTATTTTTTATACTGCTTTTTAAATGAATATAATGGTGCAAAATATTCAAAATTTTCTATTTTTAAAACAATTCCTAAGTATGGTCTACTATGTTTTTTCTCATCTTTATTATAGCTTACATGTGATTCATATTTTCTTAGAAAATTTATATATTCTTTATCAATAGTATAAAATAATAATTTTTTCATTGAACACCTTCTTTTTTATAAAAAAATAGGGACACATTTTTATTAAAAATGTGCCCCTATTTAAATCTGCTTATTTAAGGTTTTAAGCATTACCTAATTTCAAATCAGTTCATTATAAGGTTTGAACTTAACCTAATTTCAAATCGTTCTTTTTAGATAAGAACTATCTTTTTGTAATTTAAAATAAATTACTCTTTTAGTATATTCATTATACTAAATTTTTATCACTTATGTCAACATTTTAATCAAAAAATTTCTTAAATTCTTGTTCTGTTATTTTTTCTTTTTCTAATAATACCCCTGCAATTTCATGAAGTTTATCCATATTTTGTTTTAATATTGTTTGAGCATCATTATAAGCTGTATCTATTAATTTTTTAACTTCCTGTCCTATGCTGTCTTCAATGTTTTCTCCAAACATTTGAATAGCATATGGATCTTGACTATCATTTTTAAGTGAAATAGGTCCGATTTTATCGCTCATTCCATAAACTGTTACCATATCTTTTGCAACTTTTGTTGCAACTTCTATATCATTACTTGCACCTGTTGATATGTCATCTAACGCAATTTTTTCAGCTGCTCTTCCACCAAGTAATGCAATTAATTTTTCTTCCATTTCTGTTTTTGAAATATAATATTTATCTTCATCAGATTTATACATTGTATAACCACCAGCAACACCTCTTGGTATTATTGATATTTCTTTAACTGCAGTTTGTGTTGGTAAGAATTGGCTTACTATTGCATGACCTGCTTCATGATATGCTGTTAATTTTTTATCTTTATCTGAAATTACTCTACTATGTTTTTCAAGTCCTACTGTAACTTTTTTAGTTGCTTCATCTATATCTGTATTTTCTATTACTTCATGACCTTTTTTAGTAGCTAATATTGCTGCTTCATTTAAAATATTTGCAAGTTCTGCTCCTGTAAATCCAGCTGTATCTTCAGCAATACTTTCAAAAGATACATCATCTGAGATTTTCATATCTTTTGCATGAATTTTTAATATTTCTTCTCTACCTTTTAAATCTGGTGAAGCAATAGTTATTTGTCTATCAAATCTACCCGGTCTTAAAAGTGCTTTATCTAACATTTCAGGTCTATTTGTTGCAGCTAATACTATTATAGTTTCTTCACTTTCAAAACCATCCATCTCAACTAATAATTGATTTAAAGTTTGATTATTTTCTGACTCTGCACCACTATTTGATGTTCTTCTTGAACCTATAGCATCTATTTCATCAATAAATACTATACAAGGAGCAAGTTTTCTTGCTTTTTCAAATAATTTTCTAACACGTGATGCTCCAAGTCCTGCAAACATTTCAATAAATTCTGATCCACTCATTGATATAAATGGTACATTTGCTTCTCCTGCTATTGCTTTAGCAATTAAAGTTTTACCTGTTCCTGGCTTACCATATAAAAGTACTCCTCTTGGAATTTTTGCACCCATGTCTAAAAACTTCTTAGGTTCTTTTAAGAAATCTACAATTTCTATTAGTTCTTGTTTTTCTTCTTCTAATCCTGCAACATCTTTAAAAGTAACTTTTGTCTTTCTTTCAGTTTCTTCATAAACTTTACCTTTTTCACCTAAGCCTTGCATTTTAAAAATCATAACAAATAATGCTAGCATTATTGCTGTTGGCAGAAGTGAAAAAACTACTTCTGGAACTTTAGCCAAAGCATTTTGTGGCTTTTGAATTAATTCAATTTCGTTACCTTCTGCAACTTTTTGTTGTACTAATTCCATAAAAGCTTGAGTATTTGGTACTATTGATATTTTTTCTTCCTCTTGATTTTTTATTTTAACTTTTACTTTAGTACTATTTACTGTCATTTCTACTTTTTCTATATTTCCATAAGAAATCTCTTTTATTAAATCTGTATATGCTAATTCTTTATTTTTTTGTTCATTTGAATTAATATACATAGTAGCTGCAATTATTGAAACTAATACTATTGTTATCAATATAGTAATTCCTATATATATTTTCTTCATATTTTTATCCTTTTTATTATTTTTAGGATTATCTTTCATCTAATTTAACACTTCCTTTTTATGCTTCTGAACTTTCTGGCTCTTTACCATCATTTTCTTTATTATCATTTTTTTCTTCTTTATCTTCTTTTTTCTTTTTTGTTTGTTTATTTTCATCTTTAGATTCTTCTTGCTTATCAAGTTCTAATTTTTCTTTTACTTCTTTTTGTTCTTCAATTACTTTTAATAATTCCATTTGTTTTTTTATAAAATCTGATTTAATAATAAATATTGCTGCTGCTAAATATATAAATGCTACTGATGTGTACATTACTTGGAAATACTTAATTTCAAATGTTGTAAATACATTTACTGTTAAATAAATTAAATTTAATATTATTGATAATGTTAAACCATATACAGCCATATTATATATTGCTACAAATCTCATTTTTATTTTTGCAATTATTGCTGTTAAATATCCTAATGTTGCAAGAACTAACGAATCTATACTTATTGATATAAAATATAATATAAATACATATATAGCTACTATTACAAAAAATATTGTGTATAATGATATAATTTCATCACCTTTTGCAAAATCAATTATTTGTTGTTTTGTGATTTCATTTACATCTGTACCTACATCTTTTAGTAAGTCTTGATATTTATATGTTATTGCACCTGATAATGCTGGATTTTTAACTATCATTTCTTTCTTTAATATTATGATTCCTGAATCACTATTATTTATAATTTCTTTATATTCATTTATAGTTTTTTCATCTTCTACATTTGTATCTATTATAGTATTTCCAAAAACAGAATTAGTATCATCAAATTTTATTGGTTCTTCAGATTCTACTTTTAAAGTTCCGTCTTTATATGATACATCTGGAAATTCATTTTCAAAATAGCTTACCCAATTATTTACAAGTGTATATGTTTTATATGCTAACCCTAAAGATAATATCACTGAAAATATTATCATAATTAATGCTAAATATTTAACACTACTTGCAAATCCTAAAGTTGTCATTTCTGGATATTTTTCTATTTTTGTTATAGAATACCAAACTTTTTTAAAAAATCCATATCTTTCGTTTTTTGTCTCTTCTTCAGTTGTTTTATCTTTATTATTTTCTTCCATTATCTATACTCCCTTCTTATGCTACTATCTACATATATAGGATTAACATTAAGTTTAACTTCATCATTTATTTTTATATCTTTACCAGTTATATCTATAACAACATTATACATACCAACTCTACCTAAGACTTTACATTTTTGGTCATTTACTTCTACATAAAGATATTGTTTTTTTATACTATCTTTAATGTCTCTTACAATATACCTTAATTTATCTATTGGTCTAAACATATCTCTATCAACTTTAACATTATAACCATCTGCATATCCACAAGGGATAATTGCAACTTTTGTTTCTTTTTTTGTTTTATATGAATTTGAATATCCTATGTTATAACCTTTAGGTAATGTTTTTATTTCTGCAACATTTGATTTTAAATATCCTATTTTCTTTAATCCTACTTTGTTTGGTATTGCAAGTCTTCCTAAAAATGCAGATCCTACTCTTACTGCATTTAAATGTTGACTTGGGAATTTTATAAATGCTGATGAGTTACATATATGAAGCATACCTGTTTCTATTTCATTCATTTTTAATACTTCTATGCAATCTATAAATCTATCAAATTGTTTTTTTGTATATTCATTTTTCTTATAAAATGCTATTGAAAAATGTGAAAATGTTCCTTCTATTTTTATGTTTTTCCATGATTTAATAGATTCTATCATTTCATCTCTTTTATTATATACAAATCCATATCTTCCAAATCCAGTATCAATTTTTAAATGAACTTTGACTGTTTTATTTAATTTTTGTGCAACTTCATCTACTGCTTGTCCCGCTTCTTTTGATCCTATTGTAAGTATAATATTGTTTTCTATTAATAGCTCTATTTCTTTTTTTATAGCTGTTGAAGAAAGTATAAGAATTTTTTCTTTTATTCCATTTTCCCTTAATTTAATTGCTTCTTCTACTGTTGATACTGCAATAAAATCAATTCCGTTATCTATTAAAAATTTAGTATATTCTACTAAACCTAATCCATATCCATTTCCTTTTACAACAGCAATAATTTTTACTTTATTTCCATTATCATCTGGTTCATTTATATTTGCTATTTTTTTTATGGCTTTTATATTATTTTTTAAATCTTTTCTTTCTATAACTAAAGACTTCAATTTTTCCTCCTATTATTTTTTAAATTTAGTCTTTAAAGCTCTTAAATTTCTAAATGTTTTTTCTGAAAATTTATATAAACTATATTTTAATGGTTTAAATGGAATATAAATTTCTCCAATAAATTCTGTAAATTCTGCACCAAATCCTTTTTTAAATCTATATAATCCATATTGAGGATGATTTTCATCTACAACTCCTGATACTCCTCTTAAATCATATATATCACTTTTATTATTTATTGCCATTTTTATCATTTCCCATTGTAATAAATAATTTGGCATTAAATTTCTATGGCTATTACTACTTGCTCCATATAAGTACCAAGTTTTATTTCCGTACATAATTGGAATAACTCCTGATATTGGCTTGTCTTCATGATATGCCATAAGTAGTTTCATATGGTCTGGAGCTAGATTGTCATACATTTTTTCAAAATATGATAAAGGTCTTATAATAAATCCATCTCTTGCTCCTGTTTCTACCATTATTTTATGGAATTCTTTTAAATCTTCTCTTGTTCCTTCTTTTACAACTACACCTTTCTTAGTTGCTAAACGTATATTATATCTAGTTTTTTGGTGAAATCCTGCAAATATTTCATCTTCAGTTTTATCTTTAACATTTAATCTAAATACATATCTTGGTTGAATTTCTTCTCTGAAATTTTTTGCATCATCTTTAATTTTATATCCTATTTTTGTTATTATATCTCTAAATTCTTTATCATCACTTTTTATATCAGGTTCTATTTTTAAAACAATTGCTTTATATTTTTTAGCAAGCTCTTTTGCACCTTCTGTTAATTGTTCTAATACTTTTTCATCATGAATATCACAAACAGGTCCTCTTGAAGAATACATTATATTTCCGAATATTGGAATTTTTCTAATTAATATACTTAATGAACCTATTATATTTTTATTTTCATCTTCTGCTAAAATAATTTCATTTTTCCAATTTGATTTTACTTTAGCCCATTCTGGTGATTGTTGAAAATTACATCTTTCATGTCCTTCTAAAAATTTCTTATATTCTTTCATTGATTCATCATTATCTACAAATCTCATGAAAATAATTCCTCCCACTTTATTATTAACCTATGTTTCATATTTTACACTAAATATGCTTAAATTACAATATTAAAATATAAAAATATACCTATAAAATATTAATTTTTTCTAATATTTAAGGTATATCTTAATTGTTACTTAATTAAATTATTTATCATACTTATCTTCAAATTTATTTCTTTTTACTCTTATTCCAGTATATACTACAGAGATTATAACTACAATTATACAAACATAAAATCCAATACTATGTCCCATAAATAAATTTGTAGATGAAGTGTTATTATTTGCTTGATTATATAGATTTCTTTGTAAACTAATATTATTACTTTCTGCTAATTTTAAATTTTTAATTTCATATGAATTTGCCTGAGCTCTAACTCCTAAACTTAAAGTAAAAATTCCTATTATTAAAATAATTATTATACTTAATATTTTATTTATTTTCATTATTTTACCTCTTACTATTTTTTTAAAGCCTCTAATAACCATTTACCTTGATCTGACAATTCATCTTTAGTCCAATTTGTTGTTTTTTCAGTATTTTTTAATATAGAAGAACTTTCATTTTTATTAGATAAATTCCAGCATACCCAACTTATATTATTTTTATTTAAATAATCAATCCATGTGTTTCCTTCATTTATATCTAATGTGCCATTTCCTGAAGCATCTGAAATTCCAAATTCTGTTACAAATATAGGTAGTCCTGATTTTAATGCTTTATCTGCTTTTTGTCTTAAGTAATCTTTGTGTGTTGCAGCATAAAAATGTAATGTATACATTATATTATCATATCCTGTAATTGGATTTTGTGAAACTATGTCTACATCTTGAGACCATGTTGGAGTTCCAACTACAATTATAGCATCATTATCTATACTTCTTATTTGTTTAATTACATCTTCAGCATATGGTTTTATATCTCTTTCCCATTGTACATCACCATTAGGTTCATTACATATTTCATATATGATATTGTCATAATCTTTATATTTTTCAGCCATTTCTTTAAAAAAGCTTATTGCTTGTGTTTTATTTGTATTTGGATTTCCATCACTTAAAATATGCCAGTCTATTATTACATATAATCCACTATTACTTGCATATTCAATTCCTTTATCTACTAAGCTGTGTAATGAAGTATTATATCCAGCATTTTGATCTGAATACATAGCAAGTCTTATTACATTTATTTTCCACTCATCTCTCATATATGTAAAAGCTTCTTGATTTACATATTGTGGGAACCATGCTATTCCATGTGTGCTTACACCTTTAAGTTGAAATTTATCTCCACTTTTATCTACTATATCTGTACCTTTTACGCTTAATTTTCCATGAATTCCAACTGGTGTATCTTCTGTTTTTTCATAGTTTTTAATTAAATTAGAAATTATATTATCACCTAAATTTTTTAAACATATATTTACCATTTTTACTATATTATTAACATTTAAAGTAATATTGGCCTTTTGAATCATATTACTATTTATTGCATATACTTTAGTAGAAATCAATATAAAAAAACTTATTATTATAGACACAAATATTTTTTTCATATTTTATCCTCCTTAAATTATTTTATATTATACTATATTTTATAATTTTTTCAACCATAAAAAATAAGCTACTTATGTAGCTTATTTTTATAATTTATTTAAATTTTGGAAATCCATCGTCTCCTGCTTCCCACTCTTTGTTGTCTCCTCTATTTTGATTTAAATCTTCTAATATATTAAGTTCATCTGTTTGTGTTATATTTTCAGAATATTGAGATTCTTCTTCTTCATATGTTTTTTCACTATCTTTTATAGAAACTACTTTATCTGCACATCCATTTAATGAATATACATTTTCAATAGTTCCTGTAATACTTGAAGAACTACCATATGATAAAGAAAGTATTGAAGCATTTGTTCCTTCTGAATCTGTTATTTTTCCAGCATTATAAACATTTGAAATATTGAATGTGAATGTACTTCCATATTGATATGCTAATATTCCTGAAACATATTTTGTTCCTACTACATTTCCTCTATTAAAGCTATTAGTTATTTCGCCTTTACAACCCACTACTACACCTGCTACACCATCTGTTCCTTTAATATTTCCTTTGTTTCCACAATTAACTATTCTAAAACCATAACTAGGGGTATATCCTGCTATTCCAGCTACATTATATGAATTTGAAGAAACATCTCCTATATTCATACAATTTATTATTGTTGCCGAAGGATTTAAATAGCCCACAATACCGCCTACATAGCTACCTTGAACATCTACTATTCCATTATTAGTACAATCATTTATTTCTATTGTTTGTCCACCAGCTTGTCCAATTATTCCTCCTGTTTCACTTGAACTACTAGATGATGTTGAAGTTATGTTTCCATCATTTACACATGATTTTATACTTGATACATTTCCATATCCAACTATTCCTCCTAAGTATTCACCAGATTCACTAGATATATTTCCTGTGTTTGTACATTTTTCTATTGATATAGGTTTACTACTACTAAGGCCATAACCAACAATTCCAGCAGCATTACCATTTTTACAATTTATAGTACCAGAATTTTTACATTCATTTATTTTAAAATTATCTTCACCTCTATTTTCAAGAGAAGCAATTATTCCACCTGCATAAGAACCACTAACTGTTATTGTATTGGTATTTTCACAATCTGAAATTATAATATCATCTGCATTTCCAGAAGCAATTAATCTACCTATAATTCCTCCTGTTATTTGACTACTTGAAAGTTCTCCTAAATTTGTGCAATTTTGTACAGTTAATTTTCCTAATGCAATATCACCTATAATTCCTCCTGTCCATGAACCTGTTGTTTCAATTTTACCTTCATTTGTTGAATTTTTGACACTTAATGAAGTAGCATAAGCAGAAGATAATATTCCTCCTGTTTTTTCACTACCTGTATTCATTGATCCATAATTATTACAAGAATCAATTACCACATTTCCCATTACTGTAGTAGTTCTTCCCATATTAAGAATTCCGCCACAAGGACCCGTAGCTTTTAGTTCTCCATAATTTTCACATTCAGTTATAGTAATGTCACAATTTGATGTTTGAGTTAGTTCTAAATTTACTATTCCTCCAACACCAGAAGTACCATAAGGATTATTTCCTAATGCCATATAATTATTACAATTTTGTATTGTTACTGATGTTACACCATTTCGCTCTACATATGATGCAGAAGGACAGTAGTTATATGCACCTACAAAGCATGCTATTCCTCCAATATAGGAAGATCCTTCAACATGTGATGAATAATCAATTGATCCATTATTACAATTACTTATTGTTCCATTACCAATTTGATTTCCTACTATTCCTCCATTGTTACTAGCTCTTTCAGTTGATTCAGAAGAAATATAGTAATTATTACAATCTGATACATCTCCAGAATTTGATCCAACAATTCCACCTGCAAGACTACCAGGATAAACACATCCTTTATAATTGTTACATTCTTTTATTGTAGAATAATTTACTGCTACTATTCCTCCAACATATGTTGCTTTGCATGAAACTCTATTATTACATTTTTCTATAGTCCCATTATTTACTCCTACTATTCCTCCACAAGTTGGATATGCTTCAACATCTCCTGATACATCTAATTTTTTTATAGTTCCTGCATTAAATCCAAATAATCCTCCTGGCACAGCTTCTTGTGGATATGGCAAAGATGGAACTTTTATATGTAAATTGTCAATACTATAACCATTTCCATTAAAGATTCCTTCAAATTGATTGTCTTTTGTTCCTATTGGTGTAAATCCATTTCCTGTTGTTAATTCTACCATTACACTTTCTATTTCTTCATTTCCATTTAAATCTATTTGTTCATGAGTATTTGGATCTTCATATGGTGAATTTGCATTTCTATATGAATCTTCACTATTAAAATCTAAACTATTTAATAGCTTTATTACTTCTCCTTTTTGTGTGTTTCCACTACTTACTTCTCTTTGTAAATCTACTAAATCTTCTATAACTGATACTTCTTTTGTAGCTTCCTCTTCTGGTTCTTCTGATCCTCCTGGAGTTGTACCATTTCCTCCTGCATCTGTAACACTTCCGTTTGCATGTAAGTATAATAAATCTCTATATGCTCCTTTTTTATCATAATATCTTAATACATATTCTTTTTCTGTTACATCACTTGCTGCTATTTTATACTTACCTGTTGATGCTACTTTTGTTGTTTTTGCTGTCTCTTTTTTATTTTCTTCTATTACATATATGTCTCCATCTTCTTTTGATGTTCCTTTTCCTGTTTTGATATGTGAAGCAATGTCTTCTACAAGTACTCTATAATATTTTTCTTTTTCATTTTCTTTTATGTATCCTTCTTGTTCTAGAAATCCTACTATATCTCCATCATACTCTTTTATTGCTTGCTCTATCTTAAAGTGATCTGCTCCTAATATTATCTGTTCTTTTACTGTTGCATGATATGTTTCTGTTACAGCTGTTGTTGATCTGTTTAGTATTCCATTTTCTCCTGTTAAGAATGATAATGTTACTGCAGCTAAAATTAATAACACTATTATCGTTATAACTAGTGCTATTAGCGTTATACCAGATTTGGAATTTTTGAATTTTTTCATATTTTATCTTTCCTTTCTTCTTTTGTTACGTTAAGTATATACTACTTGTTTACTTTTTTCAATAGTTGTAACACAAATGTAATATTCAATATTTTTATATTTAACTTAAGCATAAAAAATAAGCTACTTATGTAGCTTATTTTTTATAATTTATTTAAATTTTGGATATCCATCTTCTCCTGTTTCCCATTCTTTGTTTTCTCCTCTATTTGTATTTAAATCTTCTAATATATTAAGCTCATCTGTTTGTGTTATATATCCAGAATATTCATTTTCTTCTGCTTCATATGTTGTTTCATCATCTTTTATAGAAACTACTTTGTCTGCACATCCATTTAATGAATATACATGATTAATATCTCCTGTAATACTTGAAGTATCCCTATATGATAAAGAAAGTATTGAAGCATTTGTTCCTTCTGAATCTGTTATTTTTCCAGCATTATAAACATTTGAAATATTTAATGTGAATGTACTTCCATATTGATATGCTAATATTCCTGAAACATATTTTGTTCCTGATACATTTCCTGTGTTAAAGCTATTAGTTATTTCGCCTTTATTACCCACTACTATACCTGCTACACCTTCTGTTCCTGTAATATTTCCTTTGTTTCCACAATTAACTATTCTAAAGCCATAGTCAGAACCAGAAATATATCCTACTATTCCAGCAACATATTCTGAATTTGAAGAAACTTCTCCTAAATTGTTACAATCTGTTATTGTTTGTGAAGAGGAATAAGATGAACCTAAATATCCTACAATACCACCAATATAACTTGAATTTGAAGAAACTTTTTTTGAATTTGTACAACCTGTTATTGTTACTGGAGAACTACTTGTCATTCCTATAATACCACCTACATAGTAACCTTGAACATCTATTATTCCATTATTAGTACAATCATTTATTTCTATTTGGCCATTAGCTTGTCCAATTATTCCTCCTGTTTCACTACAACTACTAGATGATGTTGAAGTTATGTTTCCATCATTTACACATGATTTTATGCTTGATACATTTCCATATCCAACTATTCCTCCTAAATATTCACCATTATATATATTTCCTGAGTTTGTACAACTTTCTATTGATATAGGTTTTGAGCCACCACTAATACCTATAATTCCTGCTGATTGCCTATTACCTCCATTTATATTACCAGAGTTTTTACATCTACTTATTTTAAATTCTTCACCAGAATTTGAAAGATATCCAATTATTCCTCCTGCAGCATAACCACTTGTTTCTGTAAATGTTATTGTATTAGTATTTTCACAATCTGAAATTATAATATCATCTGCATTTCCAGAAAAGCTTAATCTACCTATAATTCCTCCTGTTATTTGAGTACTTATAAGTTCTCCAGAATTTGTACAATGTTGTACAGTTAGTTTTCCTCTTAATGAAGAAGTATCACCTATAATTCCTCCTGTCCATGAACCTCCTGTTTCAATTTTACCTTCATTTGTTGAATTTGTAACACTTAATGAAGTAGCAGTAACTGAAGATAGTATTCCTCCTGTTTTTACACTTCCATTTATATTTCCATAATTGTTGCAAGAATCAATCACTACATTTCCCATTAATTTAGTATTTAATCCCATATTAAGAATTCCAGCACAAGTATTATTTGCCTTAAGTCCTCCATAATTTGCACATCCAGTTATAGTAATATCACAATTTGTTGCATTACTATTCTCTAAATCTATTATTCCTGCAACACAAGAAATGCTTCCTCCTAGTGTCATATAATTATTACAGTTTTGTATTGTGATTGATGTTACTTCTTTTCTTTCTATATATGATGCAGAAGGATAATTAGATGAATATAAGCTGTGTACTATTCCTCCACTATAAGAAGAAGCTCTTTCAACATTTAATGCATATTCAGTTGATCCATTATTACAATTACTTATTGTTCCATTACCAATTTGATTTCCTACTATTCCTCCATCATCACAAGTCTTTTTAGAAGACATATAATAATTATTACAATATAGTACATCTCCAGAATTTAATGAAACTATTCCACCTACATAATAACCAGCATCAACATTTCCTTTATAATTATTACATTCTTTTATAGTAGAATAATTTACTCCTGCTATTCCTCCAACATATAATGCTTTGCATTCAACTCTATTGTTACATTTCTCTACAGTTCCATGATTTACTCCTACTATTCCTCCAATAATTGGATCTGCTTCAATATCTCCTGATACATCTAATTTTTTTATGGTTCCTGCATTAAATGCAAATAATCCTCCTGGCACAGCTTCTTGTGGATATTTCAAAAATGGAACTTTAATATGTAAATTATCAATGCTATAACCATTTCCATTAAAAATTCCTTCAAATTGATTATCTTTTGTTCCTATTGGTGTAAATCCATTTCCTGTTGTTAATTCTACCATTACAGTTTCTATTTCTTCATTTCCATTTAAATCTATTTGTTCATGAGTATTTGGATCTTCATATGGTGAATTTGCATTTCTATATGAATCTTCACTATTAAAATCTAAACTATTTAATAGCTTTATTACTTCTCCTTTTTGTGTGTTTCCACTACTTACTTCTCTTTGTAAATCTACTAAATCTTCTATAACTGATACTTCTTTTGTAGCTTCCTCTTCTGGTTCTTCTGATCCTCCTGGAGTTGTACCATTTCCTCCTGCATCTGTAACACTTCCGTTTGCATGTAAGTATAATAAATCTCTATATGCTCCTTTTTTATCATAATATCTTAATACATATTCTTTTTCTGTTACATCACTTGCTGCTATTTTATACTTACCTGTTGATGCTACTTTTGTTGTTTTTGCTGTCTCTTTTTTATTTTCTTCTATTACATATATGTCTCCATCTTCTTTTGATGTTCCTTTTCCTGTTTTGATATGTGAAGCAATGTCTTCTACAAGTACTCTATAATATTTTTCTTTTTCATTTTCTTTTATGTATCCTTCTTGTTCTAGAAATCCTACTATATCTCCATCATACTCTTTTATTGCTTGCTCTATCTTAAAGTGATCTGCTCCTAATATTATCTGTTCTTTTACTGTTGCATGATATGTTTCTGTTACAGCTGTTGTTGATCTGTTTAGTATTCCATTTTCTCCTGTTAAGAATGATAATGTTACTGCAGCTAAAATTAGTAATACTATTATTGTTATTACTAATGCTATTAATGTTATTCCTTTCTCTTTTCTGTTCATTTAAGTTCCCCCTTTTTTATTTTTACATATATTTAAAATTTAATAACAAATTAACACAAAAAGACAGCAATATTAGCCTATACAAATAGGCATAATACTACTGTCTTTATTTATTTTTATTTTCTTGTTTTTTAAATTATCTGTGTGTGTGTGTGTGTGTGTGTGTACAGCTACAAGGCTTACATGTCTCATTATTTTTATTTTTCTCCTCTTTAGTTTATTTTTCTTTTTTAGTATATATTAAACTTCTTATTTTTGCAATAGTTGTAACACAAATGTAATATTTACTATATGATTTAATTTTTATTCTTCTTTTATTGTATTAATTTTTAATAATTTAAATATTTCTACTATTAATATTGGTGCAAATACTAAGCATATTATTTCTAATATGTTTTCTGTTGGAAGTAATGGTATACTAAATATATGTCTTAATGCTGGTATTAATAATATCACAAGCATTAATGCAGCAGAAACAATAGTTGCTAATATTAATTTTGAATTATTAAATATTTTTGTTTTAAATATAGATTTCTTGTTATCTCTTATATTATATACATGAACTAATTCAGATAAAGCTAAAACAGAAAATGCCATTGCTTGTCCTATTTCTATTTTTGTTTCATCTAAAGTAAGATTTCCTATTGGCTCTTTTGTTGTTCCAAGTCCTATCATAAATGCTGCTAAAGTTAATAATCCAATCATTGCTCCTTGATAAATTATTCTAAAAACCATTCCCTTTGTAAATATACCTTTACTTGGTTTTGATGGTTTTCTATTCATTACATTAGAATTTGCTGGATCAAATGCTAATGCTAATGCTGGTAATGAATCTGTAACTAAATTTATCCATAATATGTGTATAGGCATTAATATTTCAAGATGAGTTATATCAGATATTCCAAACCATTTACTAAATAATGGAGTAAATAATGTTGCTAAAAATAATACTATAATTTCTCCTATATTACTTGATAATAGAAATTGTATTACTTTTAATATATTATCATATATTCTTCTTCCTTCTTCTACTGCAGATACAACTGTTGCAAAATTATCATCTGTCAATATTACATCTGCCGCTTCTTTTGCTACATCTGTTCCAACAACTCCCATAGCACAACCAATGTCTGCTGTTTTAAGTGCAGGACTATCATTTACCCCATCACCTGTCATTGCTACTATTTGGTTATTTTTTTGCCATGCTCTAACAATTCTTACTTTATGTTCTGGTGAAACCCTAGCATATACTGAATAATGTGTTACATTTTTTTCTAGTTCTTCATCAGACATCTTTTCTAGTTCTATTCCTGTTATACCTTCATCATCATTTTCTAATATTCCCAATTTTCTAGCTATTGCTATTGCAGTTACTTTATGATCTCCTGTTATCATAACTGTTTTTATTCCTGCTGTTTTACATTTGTCTACTGCTAATTTTGCTTCTTCTCTTGGTGGATCTATCATTCCTACCATGCCTATATATATTAAATCATTTTCTATATTTTTCATTTCTTCTTTTGTAGGCATATGATTTATTTCTTTATATGCCATTGCTAATACTCTTAAAGCATCTTTTGCCATTATTTCATTGTTTTTTAATATATCGTTTTTATATTCTTCAATATTTTGTTTAATTTCGCCATTTAAAATGTATGAATTACATTTTCTTAATAATTCATCTACTCCACCTTTTGTATATACTATATATTTTCCATTTTCTTCATTTACTGTTGTCATTAATTTTCTATCAGAATCAAATGGAATTTCTTCTTTTCTTGGCATTCTATCATATATACTAGGGTCAAAATCTAATTTAAAAGCCATATCTACTAATGCTGTTTCTGTTGGATCTCCTGTTAATTCATTATTTGATGAAATTTTTGTATCATTACAAAGCATACTTGCTAATACTAATTTTTTTATCTCTTCATCATTTGCAGATACATCTTTTAAATCTTGTAATTTATTATTCCAAAATACCTTCTCTACTGTCATTTTGTTTTGAGTAAGAGTACCTGTTTTATCAGAACATATTACTGTTGCACTACCTAATGTTTCAACTGCTGGCAATCTTTTTACAATTGCATTTCTTTTTACCATTTTTTGAACGCCTATAGCTAAAACTATTGTAGATACTGCAGCTAATCCTTCTGGTATTGCAGCAACAGCAAGTGAAACTGCTGTCATAAACATAGCAATTGGTTCTTTTCCTTGGATAATTCCTATTAAAAATATAAATACACAAATTACTAAAGCTACAATTCCTAGAGTTTTTCCTAGGCTATTTAATTTGGTTTGAAGTGGTGTCTCTTGTTTTTCTGTTGAATTAATAATGCCTGCTATTTTTCCAACTTCTGTATTCATACCTGTTTCAACCACTATTCCTTTTCCTCTACCATATGTAATTAAACTAGAAGAAAATAGCATATTAATTCTATCACCTAAGCTTGTATCTTGTTTTTGTATTTCATTAGATACTTTTTCAACTGGTACTGATTCTCCTGTTAAGGAAGATTCTTGAGATTTTAAATTAATTGCTTCTATAATTCTTAAATCTGCTGGAATATAATCTCCTGTATCTAAAACAACTATATCTCCAGGAACAAGTTCTCGTGATGCTACAACTTCCATATTTCCATCTCTTATTACTTTTGCTGCATGATCACTTAATTTTTTAAGTGCTTCTAATGATTTTTCAGCTTTACTCTCTTGTGCAACACCAATTATTGCATTTACTAAAACTACTATTAATATTATTATTGTATCTGTTATGCCTTCTCCGTTTGCTATTCCTACTGCACCTGAAACAATTGCAGCAATTATTAATACAATTATTGAAAAGTCTTTAAATTGTTCTATAAATTTTTGAATTAAGTTTTTCTTTTTTCCTTCTTTTAATTCATTAAAGCCATATTTTTCTTGTCGTTTTTTAACTTCTTCTTTGCTTAATCCATTTTCTAGATTAGTTTCTAAATCTTTTTCAACATCTTTTACTTTTTTGTTAAACCAATTATTTTCCATAGTTATCCTCCTTAATATTATTATTCCCAGATATATCTAAAACAAAAAGACTTTTAAAGAAAAATTACAAAACATAACCTTTCTTTAAAAGTCTCGCTTACTTTTTTAAAGTTTACTAACCAGATACTAAATGTACCGCGACTGTTGATTAGTAATTTAAAGCTACTCCCTTTTAATTTGTTGGTGACCCCTACGGGAATCGAACCCATGATTCCACCTTGAGAGGGTGGCGTCTTAACCGCTTGACCAAGGGGCCTTATAACACTTAATATTTATATCATTTTTTTAATATTTAGTCAACTATTTTTAATATAGTTTAGCATAAAATATGCTAAACTATATCTTTATTACATTATTTCTGTTCTAACTCTTTTATTGTTTTTTCAATTTCAATAAACCTTTTTATTTTTTGTGTTGTTGTTTTTACCATAGGTTCATCTGAAATTATTAATTTTTTCATATGTTTGTATCCAGGTAGCTCTGTATTTATTTGTTTTATATCTTCCCAAATAATATTTTTTAATTCTTCTTTTGTTTTATCTGGATAATTGTTTTCTACAAATTCTTTATTATATACTATTTTTACTGATAAAATTACATCATCACCATTTGGGAATCCAAATACCATACATTCATCAACATATGGTAATTTTGATATTAAATGTTCTAATTCCTCTGGATATACATTTTTACCATTTTTAAGAACTATAACATATTTTTTTCTTCCAGTTATATAGAAATATCCATCTTTATCTTTATATCCTAAATCACCTGTATAAATCCAGCCATCTTTAATTGTTTCTTTTGTAGCTTCTTCATCTTGATAATATCCTTTCATTACAACAGGTCCTCTTGCTTTAATTTCCCCTATTCCTTTTTCATTTGGATTATCTATTTCAACTTCTACATCTTTTATAGGAATTCCTACTGATCCATATCTTACATACTTGTCTGGTTCAACACAAATAACTGGTGATGTTTCTGTTAATCCATATCCTTGTACAACTAATATTCCCATTTCATTTAATGCTTTTGATATTTCTTTATCCAATGCAGCTGCACCACATACAATAATTCTAAGTCCACCTATATTATCTATAATTTCTTTAAATAATTTTCTTCTTATATCTATACCAAATTTCATTAAAAAGTTTCCAAGTTTTCTTCCAAACATTACCTTTTTAGTTTTGCCTTGTTTTTCTACTTGTTGCATTATCTTTTTATATAAATTATCTGCAAGAAGTGGTACTGTTACTAATACTGTAACATTATATTCTTTCATATTTTCTTGAATATGTCTTAATCCATCACAAAATACTGTTTTTGTTCCTTTAACATATAAAAATAGAAGTGAAATTGCTCCTAATGTGTGATGAAGTGGTAAGAATAATAAATATGTATCTTTAGGTCCTGAATCTAATACTGCAACTAAAGAATATAATTCTGAAACAATATTTCTATGTGTTAGCATAACTGCTTTTGAAAGTGAAGTTGTTCCAGAAGTATAAAGTAATATTCTCATTTCATCTGGGTCTATAATTGCATTTTTATATTTTTCAAAAAATTCTGAATTTTCTTTTACTAATTTTTTTCCAGTTTCTAATAATTTCTTATATGATAAAAATTCTCCATCTTCTTTTGTGTCAAGGTCTATATAATATTGTACACATATATCTTTATTTTCTTGTTTTATTTGCCTTATATTATCTTCATATTTTTTATCAAAAATTATAGCATCTGCCTCACTTCTTTTAAGTAAGCTTTCTATTTCATTTTTTAACAAAGATCTATCTAATGGGACAATTACTCCTACCCCATTTACAACTGCTAAATATGTAATTCCCCATTCATATCTATCTGGTGCAATTATTGCTATTTTTTTATTTTCTAATCCTAAAGAAATTAATGCTGTTCCTAAAGCATCTATATCTTCTTTTGTTTCATTAAAAGTTATATCTCTATAAGTTACTTTATCATCTGTTACTATTTTTTCTACAAATGCTACACCATCACCAAATTTTTTTGTTGTTTTTTCTACCATATCTCTTAAATCTGTATATTTTTCTGATTCATATAAAAAATTCTTTTCTTTCATTTCATCACCTTATTTTAATTATATTATAGTTTTATTTAATATTTCTTTTAATCTATTATTTTGTTTTGTTAAATACAAATATCCTATTAATGCTTCAAAAGCAGTTGCATGCATATATTCTTGTACATTAGAATTTTTAGGCACATGATGATTTTGAGTATTTCTTCCTCTTCTTACTATCTCTTTTTCTTCTTCTGTTAAATCATCATATATTTTCTTCAAAATTTCTGCTTGTGATTTAGCCTTAACATATTTTATAGATTCAATATGTAATTTATGTGGCTTTAAATTTGTTGTATTTATTAGATGAGTTCTAATAAATATTTCAAAAACACTATCTCCAATATATGCCCATACAAGTGGATTCATTAATTTAACTTCTTCAATATCTTTCTTTATATCTATAATTTCTTCCAATTTTTCTCCTTTTAATCTTTTAAACTTTATTTTATAGTTTCTAATGTTATTTTTCCTAATTTTCCAGTTCTAAAATCATCTAATATTAATCTTGCTGTTTTTTCTTCATCAATTCTACCACCTGACATTATAGCTCCTCTTTTTTTACCTATTAATAACATTATTTCATATATATTAGAATTTTCATCTTGTGGTTTATTTAAAATATTATCTATGTCTTCTTCATTAATTTTATATCTTTGACAAATATTTAACTTATGCTTATCCAATAATTTTTTAATCAAATAAAATGCTATTTCTGTTCTTTCCAAAATATCATCTTTTATTGTACCTGTAAAGGCTAAATTAAATCCGACTTCTTCGCTTTCAAATTTTGGCCATAAAACTCCTGGTGTATCTAATAATTCAACTTTTTCATTTACTCTTATCCATTGTTTTGTTCTTGTAACACCTGGCCTATTTGCTACCTCTAATGATGTTTTTTTAGCAACACGATTTATAAAAGATGATTTTCCTACATTTGGTATACCAAGTATCATAACTCTTATTTTTCTTCCTGTTCTACCTTTTTGAGATAACTTAGCTAAATCTTCGTCCATTATTTTTTCTATTTCTTTTAAGCAATTATGTATTCCATTTCCAGAATTTGAATCTGTTAAAACTGCTGGTATGTTATTTTTATTAAAATATTCTACCCATGCTTTATTTTGCTTTTCATCTGATAAATCACTTTTATTAAGTACTATTATTCTTTTCTTTCCTTTTGTTATTTGTTCTATATCAGGATTTCTACTAGATATTGGTATTCTAGAATCTAAAAGTTCTATTACTACATCTATTAATTTTAAATCTTCAATAATTTGCCTACGTGTTTTTGCCATATGTCCTGGATACCAGTTGATATTTGCCTGATTTTGTCGATTATCCATTTAAATCACTTTCCTTATAATTTTTACTTACTCCATTACTTTTTCTATTTTAATTTTTTCATATATAATTTTCTTAAAAATCCGTTAGACAATGTGGTTTCTTTTACAAATTCAAGTCCTATTCTTTCTAGTGTTTTGCAACTTCCTATATTATTAGGATGAGCCATTGAAATTATATAATCAAAGCCTAATTCTTTTGCAAGTTCAATTTCCATTGTTTGTAATTTAGTTGTTATTCCTCTTCCTCTGTACTCTGGTAATACTAAATTACCACCTAATTCACATACTTTATATTCAGTTAAATTAAATTCCTTTTTAAAATCATCTAACATATCTTGTGAAACATAAAGTTGTGCCATACCTACTAATTTTTCTCCATCATATGCACCATATAAAGGGGCATAATTAACTTCATCAAACATACTATCTAATTCCCATTGTTC
>CANQXY010000017.1 GCA_947627935.1 uncultured Clostridia bacterium
ATTTTTTATTTTTAGTCTATTTGATATTTCTTCTGGTGTTTTATTAAAAAACTTTTTTATCTTAGCTCTTATTACATCTTCTTTTCCTACTAATATAACTTCTGCTTTAACTTTATTTATTGCATTTACTGCTCCTTTTATATTAGCATCTGGTGCATTGTCTCCTCCCATTGCATCTAATAAGATTCTCATACGTTTTCCCCCTAAATTGTCCTATTTAATTTTATTACGAACAGTTATATTTTATCATAAGAAATGATAATGTCAATATATTTTTTTATAATAAAAAAATAGTAAGGTTTTACAATATTGTAGCCCCTTACTATTTTTTATATCTTTTATATTTTTACTATGCTAAGATTTCAGCAACAACTCCTGAACCTACTGTTCTACCACCTTCACGAATAGCGAATCTTAATCCTTTTTCTATAGCGATAGGTGTAATTAATTCGATTGTCATTGATACGTTATCTCCTGGCATAACCATTTCTGTTCCTTGAGCTAATTCAATAACTCCTGTAACGTCTGTTGTTCTGAAATAGAATTGTGGTCTGTATCCATTGAAGAATGGTGTATGTCTTCCACCTTCTTCTTTTGTTAATACATATACTTCAGATGTAAATTTTGTATGTGGATGTATTGTTCCTGGTTTACATAGAACTTGACCTCTTTCGATTTCTTTTCTATCAATACCTCTTAATAGAACACCGATGTTATCTCCTGCTTCTGCTTGGTCTAGTAATTTTCTAAACATTTCTACACCAGTAACAACTGTTTTTCTTCTTTCTGTAGTAAGACCTATAATTTCAACTTCATCTGATAATTTAACTATACCTCTTTCTACTCTACCTGTAGCAACTGTTCCTCTACCTGTAATTGTAAATACGTCTTCAACAGGCATTAAGAATGGTTGGTCTATTGGTCTTTCTGGTGTTGGGATGTAGCTATCAACTGCATCCATTAATTCTTTCATAGGTGCATATACAGGATCGTTAGGATCTGTAGATGAACTTTCTAGAACTTGTAGAGATGAACCTTTTACGATTGGAATTTCGTCTCCAGGGAAATCATAACTTGATAATAAGTCTCTAACTTCCATTTCAACTAATTCTAATAATTCTGGATCATCTACCATATCACATTTGTTTAAGTAAACTACTATATATTTAACGCCAACTTGTCTAGCAAGTAATATATGCTCTCTTGTTTGAGGCATTGGACCATCAGCTGCAGAAACAACTAATATTGCTCCATCCATTTGAGCTGCACCTGTGATCATGTTTTTAACATAGTCAGCGTGACCTGGACAGTCAACGTGTGCATAGTGTCTGTTATCTGTTTCATATTCAACGTGTGCTGTATTAATTGTGATTCCTCTTGCTTTTTCTTCTGGTGCACCATCGATTTGATCGTATGCTGCATATTCAGCTTTTCCTAATAATCCTAAATATTTTGTGATTGCTGCTGTTGTTGTTGTTTTTCCGTGGTCTACGTGACCGATTGTACCAATATTAACGTGTGGTTTTGTTCTTTCAAATTTTGCTTTTGCCATTTTAAAATTTCCTCCTTTAATTTGAGATTTCTCTCTTAATATTTATTTAATTTAAATTTAATAACTTTGCTATTGTGCTTGCATTTTATAACATTTTAATTAAAAAAGCAAGCCATTTATAATAAATTGTTTATTTTAATCTTCCTTTTTAGCTCTTGAAGCTACAATTGCTTCATGAACTGATTTTGGAACTTCTTCATAATGAGATGGTTCCATTGAGTAATTTCCTCTACCTTGTGTTTTTGAACGTAAATCTGTTGCATATCCAAACATTTCTGAAAGTGGAATAAATGCATGTATTTCTTGCATTCCATCATTAGCTTCCATTCCCTCTAGTTTACCACGTCTAGAGTTTATATCACCAATAACATCTCCCATGTATTCTTCTGGAACTGTTATTTCAACTTTCATTATAGGTTCCAAAATTACAGATTTAGCTTGTTTACATCCTTCTTTGAATGCCATAGATGCAGCTATTTTGAATGCCATTTCTGAAGAGTCAACTTCATGATATGAACCATCTACTAATGTTACTTTAAAGTCAATAACTGGATATCCAGCTAAAACACCAGTTTCTGCTGCTTCTCTCATTCCTTGTTCAATAGGTTTTATATATTCTTTTGGTACTGCTCCACCTACTATTTTGCTTTCAAATTCAATTCCTTTTCCTGGTTCTAATGGTTCCATTTCAAACCAAACATGACCATATTGTCCTTTACCACCTGATTGACGAATGAATTTTCCTTCAACTCTTACTGCATTTTTTAAAGTTTCTTTGTAAGCAACTTGTGGTTTACCTACATTACATTCAACTTTAAATTCTCTTTTTAATCTATCTACAATAATGTCTAAGTGTAATTCACCCATACCTGCGATAATTGTTTGTCCTGTTTCTTGATTTGTATATGCTTTAAATGTTGGATCTTCTTCAGCAAGTTTTGTTAAAGCTATACCCATTTTTTCTTGAGCTGCTTTGTCTTTTGGCTCTATAGCTATATCAATAACTGGTTCTGGGAATTCCATTGATTCTAGGATTATTGGATGATCAGGATCACATAGAGTATTTCCTGTTGTAACATCTTTTAATCCAACTGCAGCTGCAATATCACCAGCATATACTTTATCTATATCTTCTCTGTGATTTGAGTGCATTTGTAGAATTCTACCAATTCTTTCTTTTTTATCTTTACTAGAATTTAAAACTGTTGATCCTGATTCTAATGTTCCTGAGTAAACTCTAAAGAAACATAATTTTCCAACAAATGGATCTGTAGCAATTTTAAATGCTAATGCAGCAAATGGTTCTGAATCTGAAGTTTTAGCTTCTGTTTCTTCTCCATCTAATGTTTTACCTTTAATATGTGGTATATCTAATGGTGATGGCATATAGTCAACTATTGCATCTAATAGTTCTTGTACACCTTTATTTTTGTATGAAGAACCACATGTAACTGGAACTATTGCGTTTGCTATTGTTCCAATTCTTAAACCTTTTTTAATTTCTTCTTCTGTTAGTTCTTCACCTTCTAGATATTTCATCATTAATTCTTCATCTTGTTCACATGCTGATTCTATCATTTCAGATCTAAATTTTTCAGCTTGTTCTTTCATATCTTCAGGAATTTCTGTTTCTTCAATTTCTTTTCCTAAATCATCTTTATGAATGAAAGCTCTCATTTTTACTAAATCTATGATACCTCTAAATCCATCTTCAGCACCTATTGGTAGTTGAATTGGAACAGCATTTGCTTTTAATCTGTTTTTTAATTGGTCAACACAAAGCATAAAGTTAGCTCCTGTGATGTCCATTTTATTTACATATACCATTCTTGGTACATTGTATTTATCAGCTTGTCTCCAAACTGTTTCTGTTTGTGGTTGAACTCCACCTTTAGCTGCTAAAACTGTAACAGATCCATCAAGAACTCTTAGAGATCTTTGAACTTCTACTGTAAAGTCAACGTGTCCAGGAGTATCAATTATATTAATTCTATTATTATTCCAAAAACATGTTGTAGCAGCAGATGTTATTGTAATACCTCTTTCTTGTTCTTGTTCCATCCAGTCCATTGTTGCAGCACCTTCGTGAACTTCACCAATTTTATGTGTTTTTCCTGTATAGAAAAGAATTCTTTCTGTTGTTGTTGTTTTTCCGGCATCTATATGTGCCATTATTCCTATATTTCTTGTTCTTTCTAGTGGATAAGCTCTTCCTGCCATTTTTTTATCCTCCCCTCATTTTATGAGTTTTTTCTATTTATATTTTACCATTTATAATGTGCGAATGCTTTGTTAGCTTCTGCCATTCTATGTGTATCTTCTTTCTTCTTAAATGCTCCACCATTTCCGTTTGTAGCATCTATTAATTCTGCAGCTAATTTTTCAGCCATTGTTTTTTCATGTCTATTTCTTGCATATGATACTATCCATCTTAATCCTAAAGTTTGTCTTCTTTCTGGTCTAATCTCTAATGGAACTTGATATGTAGCTCCACCTACTCTTCTTGCTTTAACTTCAAGAACTGGCATAACATTTTCTAATGCAGCTTCAAAAACTTCTAAAGGATTTTTTCCTTCTTTTTCTTTTATGATTTCAAATGCATCATATACTATTTTTTGAGCAACTGATTTCTTACCATCTAACATTATGTTGTTTACTAATTTTGTAACAACTTTACTATTATATATTGGATCTGGTAATACATCTCTTTTTGCTATATATCCTTTTCTTGGCACTATTCTTCCCTCCTTAAATTTTATTGATACTAAATTTTAGTATCTTAGGTACTCTGAAAAGTTTCACTTTTCCGTATAGCGCTTATATCTATTCTAAATTTAAGTACCTTAACCTTTAGTACAGAATTACAAGCACTAATATTAAATTTACTAGCTAATTTCCTTTTTAATTTTTAGGTTTTTTAGCTCCATATTTAGAACGCGCTTGCATTCTATCTTTAACACCTGCTGTATCTAATGTTCCTCTAATGATATGGTATCTAACACCTGGAAGGTCTTTTACCCTACCACCTCTAATTAATACAACACTGTGTTCTTGTAAGTTATGTCCTATACCTGGGATATAAGATGTAACTTCATAACCATTAGAAAGTCTAACTCTGGCAACCTTTCTTAAAGCTGAGTTTGGCTTTTTAGGTGTAACAGTTTTAACTACTGTACAAACTCCTCTTTTTTGTGGTGATCTAGCATCTGTTGTTCTGTTCTTTTTAGAGTTAAATCCATGTTGCAAAGCTGGAGAATTTGATTTTGTAGCTCCTGTTCTTCTTCCTTTTCTTACTAATTGATTAATTGTTGGCACTTAAATTTCACCTCCTAAAATAAATATACCGTTACGGAATTACACAATTGGTGTAATTTACCATAACGGTAATATTTTATCATCTTTTTTAGTTTAAGTCAATAAAAACATTTAAATTTATAAACTTTTATTCAACTTCTTGATCTGGATCTTCTTGACTATTTTCTTCTTTCTTTTGATCTTTTGCAATACTTTTAAGTTCTTTGTATCCTTCTTTGGTCATATTTTCCTTTGCAACTTTCATACTTTCTTTAAATTCCTTGCCATTTTTTCCATATATATTTTTATTATATTCATAAGCAGCTTCTTCTTGTATATCTGTTGCTTCAGGCATTCTTAGTGTTCCACCAAATCTTCCAAATATTTTTTCTTTCCAGTTGATTTTATAATTTCCATTAACACTTGCTATATCTTTTTCTGATGCTTTTTTTGCTCTTAATAATAACTCATTTTTTTCATTATTATTTAATTCTTTTTTAAATATTCTGCCAAATATACTTACTTTTGATAGTTCTTTTGCATCATATTCTATTTCAATATTATTTTCTTCATTTGGTAGTAGACATTTATTTAAATAAGCATTTATAATATCTTTCTTTTCTTTTTGATCAATATTAGATTTATCAATAACAGTTAATATAGTTTTATCCATATTTTCATCTTTGACTAATTGCTCTGCTAAAAGTTTTTCTTCGTTTTTATCAAGATATTGATTTAATATTTCTACTACTTCTTCTTGTGATAAATTTATTCCTTGTTTTATTTCCTTTTTTCCAACATTAAATTCATAATCCCCTATTGATATTTTTGCTTTTCTTCCAATTTTTATTTTATATAAATTGTCTTGTTCTGGTGGGTCTTGTCTAGGTGGATCTTGTCTTGGTGGATCTTGTCTTGGTGGATCTTGTCTTGGTGATTCTTCTTTTTTAAAATATTTCCATGCATTTTCCATTTTTTCTTGTTCTACTGTTTTTTCTTTTAATTGATCTAAATATTTTTGACATTTTTCTTGCATTTCATTTAATTGTGTCATTTCCTTTTTTATGTTATCAAAATCTTCATGAATTTTTTTTATGACATCTTCATTTGTTACTTTTCCTGTTGAATTTCCATTTTCATCTTTTTCAAATTCATATTTAAAATTATTCCATTCTTCTCTTTTAGATTCAAGCTCTGCTTTTTTTGATAGTAGTTGGTCTGATATTGATTTACTTTCTTGTGTTAATTCTCTTATTGCTTTATCTTTTAAAGAAGTTTTGTCTATTTTATCTTTTTCTTTTTGAGTAACTTCTCTACCACTATCTAGTGTTACCATACTATTTTTAAGTTCATTCATAGATTTTAGCTTTTCTTCTCTGTTTAATTGTGCTTTTTCATTTCTTTCATCTATTTTTTTATTTTCTTCATCAAGTGCTTGTTTTTCTTTAATTGCATTAGCTAATCTTTCCTTACTTTTTTCAATAAGATCTTTGTTTGCTGTTTCGCTTTCCCATTCTAATTTTTTTATGAATTCTTTTTCATATTCAATCTTTTGTTCTATCTCTTTTGTATCTTTCTTCTTTAATACTCTAGCTTTTTTAACTTCATATTTATCGTCTATTTTCTTAATTCCATCGTTATAATTTTTCATTATATCGTCTATTCTATCACTCATATTACTTCTCCTTTATATTTTAATTAATATATTTTATGTAAATACGTTATTACTATTTTAACATATATTCTCCCTTTTTGCAATATTTTAATAAAAACGTAAAAAAAATGTAATATTTTGGTAATACTACATTTTTATTTTTTCTATAGATCTTTCTGCTAATTTCTGATATTTTAATTTTTTATCTTTAATTTTTTTATCTAATTCTGGTAATATTCCAAAATTAGCATTCATAGGTTGGAATTTTTCATTTGGAAAACTTATGTATTCTGCTAAGGCTCCAATTATCGTTTCTTTTGGAAATTCTATTCTTTTATTCGTATTATTATATTCCTCTACTGCATTTAAAGCTGCAACTAATCCTGAGGATATTGACTCAACATATCCCTCTACTCCAGTTATTTGACCTGCAAAATATATATTTTTAAAATTTTTTAATTTATATGTTTTATCTAAAAGTTTTGGTGAATTGATATATGTATTTCTATGCATTACTCCATATTTCACAAATTCTGCATTTTCAAGTCCTGGAATCATGCTAAAAGCTCTTTTTTGTTCTCCAAATTTAAGATTTGTCTGAAATCCAACTAAATTATATAATGTTGCTTCATAATCATCTTGCCTTAACTGTACAACTGCATATGGTCTTTTTGCTGTTCTTGGGTCATCAAAACCAACTGGCTTTAATGGTCCAAATCTTAATGTATCTATCCCTCTTTTTGCCATAATTTCTATTGGCATACATCCTTCAAAAATTTCTCTTTTTTCGAAATCATGAAGTGTAGAAACTTCAGCATTTATAAGATTATTATAAAATTTAGTGTATTGTTCTTCATTCATAGGTAAATTTATATAGCTTGGATTATTATTTCTTTGTCTTTTTTTCCAAGTTTCTACATCTTCATCCTTTTTCTTTTCTTGCTCATATCTATCGCCATAAAAAGCAATATTAAAATCAATACTTTCTTTTGTAACAATAGGAGCTGCTGCATCATAGAAGTATAATTTATTTTCTCCTAACAATTTAGATATACTTTCTGATAGCTTTTCTGATGTAAGAGGTCCTGTTGCAACTATTACAATACTTCTTTTTGCAATGCTCTCTATGTCTGTAACTTCTTCATTTATAATTTCTATTAATGGATTTGATTTTATTGTATTAGTTACTTCTTCTGAAAACTTTTCTCTATCAACTGCTAAAGCTTGTCCTGCTGGTACTGCTGTTTTATCTGCAATTCTTATTAATAATGAATCTAGATTTCTTAATTCCTCTTTTAATAATCCACAAGCATTAGTAAGTAAATTTGATTTAAAAGAATTGCTACAAACAATTTCTGCTAAATTTTCATTTGAATGAGCTGGTGAAAATTTAATTGGCTTCATTTCATATAATTTTACTTTAATACCTCTTTTAGCAATTTGATATGCTGCTTCACATCCTGCTAATCCTGCTCCTATTATTGTTATATATTTATCCATTTTGTACCTTTCTAATTAAATAAATTCATTATATCTTCTTTTGATAGTTTATTTATAAACGTTGTTTCTGTATCTAACATGTTTTCTATAAGTAATGATTTCTTTTGTTGTAACTCATATATTTTTTCTTCAATAGAATTTTTAGTTATTAACTTATATACTTGGACATTGTGTCTTTGTCCAATTCTATATGCTCTATCAGTTGCTTGATTTTCACTTGATACATTCCACCATGGATCATAATGTATTACCATATCAGCACCTGTTAAATTAAGACCTGTTCCTCCTGCTTTAAGTGAAATTAAAAATACCTTTATATCATCATTTTTATTAAAGCTATCTACTAAGTTTATTCTTTCATCAACTTTAGTAGCACCTGTTAACTTATAGTATTTGATATCATTTTGTTTTAATTCTTCTTCAATTATTGAAAACATTGATGTATATCCTGAAAATAATAAGATTTTGTGTCCTGAACTAACTCCATCTTTGACTATTTCCATACATTGTTCCAGCTTACTACTTCCATCTTTATAATCATCAATAAATAAACTTGGATGACAACATATTTGTCTTAATCTTGTAAGAGCTGCTAATATTTTTATTTGACTTCTTTCATATCCATTAATATTTATTTCATTTGCAACTTCTTCTTTTGCATCTGCTAAATATGACAAATATATTTTTTCTTGTTCTTCTTTCATTTCACTTTTCAAAATTGTTATCGTTTTATCAGGTAGTTCTGTTAAAACTTCTTTTTTAGTTCTTCTTAATACAAATGGTTCTATAAGCATTTTTAACTTTTTCATAATTATATTATCATTATCCCTTACTATTGGAATTTCATATAAATTTCTAAAGTCTTTGTAAGAGAATAAATATCCAGGCATTATATAATCAAATATTGACCATAATTCTGCTAATGAATTTTCAATAGGTGTACCTGTTAATGCATACCTTGTATCTGCTTTTATTTCTTTTATTGATTTTGCATTTTGTGTATTACTATTTTTTAAATATTGTGCTTCATCTGCTATTATATATCTAAAACAATAATCTTTTTCTTCATATAATTCTATATCTCTTTTTAATAAGTCATATGATGTTATTACTAAATCATAGTTTTCTAAATTTTTTATTTTTTCTTTTCTTTCATTTGCTGTTCCTTGTATTACTAAAGTTTTTAATTTATTTGCAAATTTATTTGCTTCACTTTGCCAATTCAATGTAAGTGAACTTGGTGATATAACAATAGATGTTTTTCTTTCTTTTTCTGGTACTTTATCTACATATGACATTATTACTGATAAAATTTGTATTGTTTTTCCAAGTCCCATATCATCTGCTAATATTCCACCAAATCCATATTTATCTAAAACTTTTAGCCATTTAAAACCTGTTTTTTGATAAAATCTTAATACATTTTCTAAATCTTCTGGAATTTTTATATCTTCTTCCATTTTATCTTTATCTAAACCATTTACTATATTTTTATATTCACTATTTTTTATCACTTCTGTATTTTCTATATCTTTTAAGATTTTATCTAAATATACACTTCTATAAATAGGTAATCTAATAGTTCCGTCTTTTAAGTCTTTATAGTCAACATCTACTCCAGTTATTAATTTATCTATAAATTCAATATCTTTATTATCTTCTAATGTTAAGAATTCTCCATCTTTTAATCTATGATATTTCTTTTTTAAATTATAACTTTGCATTATATCTTTTAATTCTTCTAAATCAATATTTAACTTGTCAAGATTTATAGATAATAAGTTATTTTCTACTTTTAGACCTATTGACCCTATTTTAGGTTGTTTTATTTGTTTAGTTCTAAAATTATCACTAACTAATACTTGAAATCTTTGTGTATAATAATTTATATCATTTAATAAAAAATCATATATCTTTTCTTCTTTTGGAAGTATAAACTTTAAGTTACGTGGATCATACATAAATCCTGTTCTTCTTAATGCATTTAATGCTTTATTTTCTTTTATAATATTTCTAGTTGCTTTAATTTCTATATTTGGTTCTAGTGGGTTAAATTCTTCATCTTCATAGCAAAACTTAACTTCCGCAATTAAATAGTTATTTTTATCAAAATCCAAATATACTTTAACTTCTAGTTGTTTTGGTCTATACTTTTCTAAATCTTTTTCATCTTTGCTATCTATTTTTATGCTATCGCTTATTTTGGGCATAACTACTGAAAAGAATTCTTTTAATTGGCTTTCCCCTAAAGTTACTTCTTTTAAATAATTTTGTCTAAAAATTTCTAATAATTTTATTGTACTTTTTGTATATTTATTAGTACATCTATATAATTTATTGTCTTGAAGTACATATGTATAATTTTTACCTTTTAATAATGTTATTGTAAATACATCTATACTTGGTATTATCCTATATTCATTATCTTCTAATTTTTCTAACTTAAATTCTATATTTGGATTATTTGGTATAAAGTCTACTATATTTTCTACAAAGTCTTTTTCAAATTGTACTTTTTTATTTTTTAATATCTCAAATATTTCGTCTAAACCAGAGTTGTTTAATATAATACTACTTTCATTTAATGCTTTTCCATAGTATCTATAATTTGAGTTAGAACTTGAATTTACATATTTTATTATTTCTGAATATTTCAATATAAATTCTAATAATTCTTGGCTATCCTCAGTAAATGCTTGTTTTTTATGTATAAACTCTAATTTAGATCCATACTTATATTTTTCATTTTTAGTCATTCTAGTATAGAATTCTGATAAATCTTTAATTCGATACATTTTTTGATTTCCTATTTTAAATTGTACTTTCATATCATTTGTTAATTTATCATATATAATCTCTGGTTCTATTGTTATATCACCTTTGATTTTTAGTTGTTTTTCTTCTTCATCATCTATATTTTCTTCTTCATCATTATAAAAAGAATTTAAAATTTGTTTAAAACTTCTATATTTAAAATCATTCATCTTCTTTATATCAGTTTTAAACTTTTCTTCTTTAATCTTTATTTCTTCTTTATTATACATATTATCATTGTTTTGGTTCTCTATCATATTTATCTCCTTGATAGCTATTTTTTCTGGTATAGTATTATATACTATTTTTAAAAAATATGCAATATATAAAAGAAGAAATAGAACTTATTTTAGTTCTATTTCTTCTTTGCTTTATTTTTAGTTGTTTTCTTTTTAGGCTTTGTTTCTTTTTTTACTTGTTCCGCCTCTTCTGGATCCCATTTTTCGCCTATTTTTGGTTTATTCCATGAAATATAATCACAAGATTTAGGATTATTCTCACAAATATAATAATTTCTTTTTCTTTTTGTTTTTCTTACTTGTACTTTTCCTCCACATTTTGGACATGGTACATCAATTGTTTCAATTATTGGTTTTGCATTTTTACACTCTGGATATCCAGGACATGCTAAAAACTTACCATATTTACCATACTTATATACCATCATTCTTCCACACTTATCACATACCACATCAGATACTTCGTCTTCTATTTTAACATGCTCTAATTCTTTTTCTACTTTTTCTACTTCTTTTTGGAAAGGTCCATAAAATTTTTCAATCATTTTTTTCCATTCTTCTTTTCCGTTCTGCTATATCGTCAAATTCATTTTCTATTTTTGCTGTAAATTCTACATTTATTACATCTTCGAAGTTCTCTGTTAATAATTTATTTACTACTTTTCCAAGTTCTGTAGGCAATAGCTGTTTCTTATCTTTTTCAATATATCTTCTTTCTAATATTGTAGTTATTGTTGGTGAATAAGTACTTGGTCTTCCTATTCCTTTTTCTTCTAATGCTTTTACCAAACTTGCTTCAGTATATCTTGGTGGTGGCTCTGTAAAGCTTTGCTTTGGATCTATTTCTTGTTTTTTTACTTCTTGGCCTTTTATTAATTCTGGTAACATATCTTCATCTATATTTTCTTCTGTATCTGTTCCTTCTACATATAAAGTCATAAATCCTTTGAATTTTAGATTTTGCCCATTTGCTTTAAATTCATATTCGTTTACTTTTATATTAGCTGATACAGTATCATATATAGCACTAGACATTTGGCTTGCTACAAATCTATTATATATTAATTTATATAATTTATATTCATCTTTTGTTAAAACATCTTTTATCTCTTCTGGGTTAATATCAATGTATGTTGGTCTTATTGCTTCATGAGCATCTTGTGCATCTTTACTTGTTTTATAATATCTATTTTCGTAATACTCTTTTCCATATGTATTTAATATATAGCTTTGAGCAGCTTTTCTTGCATCTTCTGAAATTCTTGTTGAATCTGTTCTCATATATGTAATTAATCCTACATATCCTCTGTTTGGAATTTTTACACCTTCATATAGTCCTTGAGCTACAGACATAGTCTTTTTTAAGGTGAATCCTAATTTTCTAGATGCTTCTTGTTGCATAGTACTTGTTGTAAAAGGTGGAGCTGGTGTTCTTTTTTTCTCACCTTTTTTTACATCATCAACAATAAATTTAGCTTTATCGATATTTGATATTATTTCTTTTACTTGTTTCTCTGAATTTATTTCTAGTTTTTTTCCATTTTTTCCGTAAAATTTAGCTTCGAATATCTTTTTAGATTTTGGTTCTAAAAGTTTTGCATATATGTTCCAATATTCTTCTGGAATAAAATTTTCTATTTCATTTTCTCTATCTACTATTAGTTTAACTGCTACTGATTGGACTCTTCCTGCTGACAAGCCTCTTTTTACCTTTTTCCATAAAACTGGACTCATTTTATATCCTACTATTCTATCTAGTACTCTTCTTGCTTGTTGAGCATCTACAACATCCATATCTATATTTCTTGGTTCTTTGATTGCTTTTTGTACAGCTGTTTTTGTTATTTCATTAAATGTAACTCTTTGTATTTTATCTTTATCAACTTCTAATATATTTGATAAGTGCCATGCTATTGCTTCACCTTCACGATCAGGGTCAGTTGCTAAATATACTTTTTTAGAATTCTTTGCCTCTTTTTTTAAAGATTTTATTAAATCTCCTTTTCCTCTAATGTTTATATATTCTGGTTCAAAGTCATGGTCTACATCAACACCTAATTTTGATTTTGGTAAATCTCTTACATGTCCCATTGATGCAACAACTTTGGTATTTCCTCCTAAAAATTTTTTAATTGTATTAGCTTTTGCTGGTGATTCTACTATTATCAATTTATCTGCCATTTAAAAGCTTCTCCTTCCAATCTTTAACTATTTATATTATAGTATTCTAGAACAAGTTAGGTTATTTTGCAAGTACTTTATAAAAGTTTTAAATTTTTTGTCTTAACATATCATCAATAATATATTTTGCTGAAATTGGTGTGACTTCATTTTGTTTAAATATTTGTAGTATTTCATTTGCTTGATCTTCATTATAAGTCATATATTCTATTTTTTCTTCTTCTACTTGTATATTTTCTTTGTATTCTTTTTTCACAATGTGTATTCCATATATTTGTTTATTTTTATTATTTTCCATTTTATTTACGGTTTTATAATATTCTAATTTTATTGGATACTTTATCCCACAACCAATAAGCTTTTCTTCTTCAATAAATACCTCTCCGAAAAAATTTCTTCACTATTACACTCCTTTCACTTTTATGGGCATGTCATTTACTATATTACTTTTTATAAAAATATACAAGTATTTTCCATCGCAAAATATTACAAATTTCTACATTTAAATCCAAATAAAAAACTATATACTATTAAAGTATATAGTTATCTTGTTTTTCTTTCTTGCACATAAAATACAAATTTTGATAATATGTTATTAGGTATAATTTTACAAATTACTTTTAAAAATTTAGCACTTATTCCTGGTAATATCATAAATTTATTTTTAAGCATCTTCTCTATTGTATATCTTGCGACATATTCACTACTTAAAGAAGGTGCATTAAATTTTACTCCTGCAGTATTATTAAAATTTGTATCTACAGGTCCTGGGCATAATACACTTATTTTTACATTTGATTTATCCTTTTTTAATTCTGCTCTTATACCTTCTGATAATTTAACTATATAAGATTTAGATGCATAATATGCATCCATTAGAGGTCCTGGCATAAACCCTCCTACTGATGCTACATTTAAAATGCGTCCTCTATTTTTTTCTTGCATATCTTTTAAATATAATTTTGTAAGTATATGTACAGCTGTTATATTTGTATCAAGCATATTTAATTCTTTTTCAAGGTCTGTATCTACGAATTTTCCAAATACTCCAAATCCTGCATTATTTATTAGAATATCAACATCTTTAACCATATCATGTAGTTTTATACAATTTTCTTTAATGCTTAAATCTAAAGATATAGTTTCTACATTACTATTTTTTTCTAATTCATTTTTTATTTGATTAAGTCTTTCTACATTTCTTCCAATTAAAACTAAGTCATATCCTTTTTCTGATAATACTCTTGCCATATCTCTTCCTATCCCAGAAGACGCACCTGTAATTAGTACTTTCATCATTTGTTTTCCTTTCCTTTTTGTTTTTTCCTAATATATATCTTTTTTTAGTTTTTATCAATAGTTTTTTGTATTATATTGATTTATATTTATCTAAATTGTATACTATATCTGAATAGGAGTGATTAAATGAAAAATAGTTTTATTAATGAATGTGCTGATGAAAATAATAAAAAATGGAATAATATGATATCAAGAATTACTCCATTATATAATAGAAATAATGATATTAGGTCACCATTTCATAGAGATTATACAAGAATAATACACAGTACTGCATATAGAAGGCTAAAACATAAAACACAAGTATTTTTCTCACCTAGTAATGATCATATATGCACAAGAATTGAACATGTAAATCATGTAGAATCTATAAGTTATACAATTGCTAAATATTTAGGATTAAATACTGAACTTACAAAAGCAATTTCAGCTTCTCATGATTTAGGACATACTCCATTTGGTCACAGAGGCGAAAAAGTATTATCAGAAATATCCAAAAATGATTTAGGTATAAGATTTTGGCATGAAAAAAACGGTCTTAATATGGTTGATAATATAGAATTATTAGAAGATTTTAATAGAGATAAACAGAATTTAGATTTAACTTATGCTGTTCGTGATGGAATAATATCTCATTGTGGTGAAATTGATGAAAATTCTATTAAACCAAGAGATGAGTTTATTAATTTAAATGAATATACTCATCCTAATGAATATTTACCATATACATGGGAGGCTTGTGTAGTTAAAGTTTCAGACAAAATTTCATATATAGGCAGAGATATAGAAGATGCGATAACTTTAGGAATTTTAGATGATCATTTAGATGAATTGCACAAATTACTAAATTTTTCCCCTAATCAAAAGATAAATAATAGTATTATAATTAATAATTTAGTATATGATGTATGTGAAAATTCTACTCCTGAAAAAGGTATTTGTTTTTCAAATCAAGCTTTAGAATTATTAGATAAAATTAAAGATTTTAATTACAAACATATATATTTAAATAAAAAAGTAGAATCATCAGATATGTATTTTCAAATTATTATAAATGAAATTTATAATTTATTAAAGTCTCTTTATAATGGTGAAAATACTTTATCAGAAATACAAAAAATTAAGAAATATTATCCAAACTTATCTACTACATTCTATAATTGGTTATTATTATATTGTAATGTGCCTAATAGAGATTCTTCTTTAAAAAATAATATAATTTATGATCTTTCAAAAAAAGAAGATTACTATATGGCTATAATTACATACATATCTGGCATGACAGATAATTTTGCGATTGATATTTATAATGAAATTATTGGATTTTAAAAATGGACTCAAAGTCCATTTTATTTTTTATCTATTTTATTTTTGTATTCTTTTATAATATTATATAATTTATGCATTGGAAGTCCTACAACTGTTGTATAATTTCCAATAATTTTTTCTATATATACACAAAAACTACTTTGTATTGCATATGCTCCTGCTTTATCTAATGGATTTCCTATATTTACCCATTCTTCTATTTCTTTATCTGTCATATTTTTTATATATACATCTGCTATATCATAATCAGTACTTTCTAAATAATTTTCTCCATCTTGAATTAAAACACATAAACTTGTAATTACTTGATGCTTTGAATTTCTTAACTCTTTTAACATATCTATAGCATCTTGTTTATCTTTTGGTTTTCCATATATCCTTCCATTTTTAATTACCATTGTATCTGATCCTATTACCATCTTGTCTCCTTTTGTTTTATCAAATACAGTTTTTGCTTTTATATATGCTAACCTTTTAGATTGTTCTTCTATATCTAATCCTTCTTCAAAAGTTTCATCTGCATTACTTACTTTTATTTCATATTTTATATTTAATAAATCCATTAAATCTTTTCTTCTTGGTGATTTTGACGCTAATATAACTTCCATTTGTTTTCCTCCTTAATTTTTAACATTATACACTTTTATTTTAAAATTGTACATATAAAAAGAGAAGGATGTAAACATCCTCCTCCCGAACATTATAGCACCATCTTATTTGAGCTGTTTATCTTTTGTATTTTCGCAGCTCTGGTTGCCAACTGTACATGATGTTTTACATGCACTCTGACAAGAAGTCTGGCACTCCCCACATCCACCTGTTTTCACGGTGTTGTTCATTGTGTTAGTTGTTAACGTGTTGATGTGTCTCATGTTCTACCTCCTTTTTAAAATTAAAGGATTAACTGTTACTGATATTATAAAATATCCCTAATATGATATCTCATATTAGGGAAAATGTCAAATTATAAACCTTTTACATTATAATTATCATAATAATTATAATCATATGTATTTTTATATTCTTTTTTCATATATTTTAAATCTAAACTGTGTAATTCTTCTACAGCCCTATTTATTGATATATTATATGATTGCCAAGTTTCTGTTTTCTTCATATCTATTTTTTTATTATATAAGTAATTGTTTACATTTCTTGTTAGTTCTTCATCATCTATTGTTTTATTTAATAATCTTTTTATATCTGGAATCACATCTGTTGATTTTAAATCTTCTAAATATTCAAAATCAATTTTTCCTGTTTCAAAATATAAATCTACATTTCTTTTTGCTATCATTTTATCTATATTTACAAAGTTAACAATTACGTACATTGTTAAAATTATTCCTAAATAACTATAAAATAAGTTTATTTTTTCTTTTAAAATATATAGTATAGTAGGTATTATTAGTAATCCTTCTGTTACAAGAGCAGTATATACAAATAATCTTAATCTTGTATATCCATATTTTTCTTGATACATATTCATTTTACTAAATGATACTATAATTAGTATAATTGTAAATATTACCATTAATATATTCATTATTTTTGTATATTTATTAGCTAAATTACTTTTTTCTGATTTATTAATTTTTGATATAATTACTAATACTAAATTTATTGCAGATAATATCATTAATTGGAAAAATCCTTGTCTTGCACTTTGTGAATATACTTCTGATGAATTTCTGTCTATTATATTTACAACTTGTATTATACTAAATATCAAATATACTATATTTAATACTGTAAGTACTACATTTACAGTAAATATATCAATTTTTATTTCTTTTGGTCTTGTTACTTTTTCTATTACATTAAAAGAACTATGTTCATCTATTAAATTATATATAAAGCTTACAAAATATATAAATAGTATAAATATTATAAATAATCTAAGTATTAAATATAAAAATTCTACACTTGTAAATAGTTCTACTATATAATCTGAAATCCAACTAAATATTTTAGCAAAACTATCATCTGCTGATATTAATAAAAATAGTACTACTAGTAAAATTGGTAAAGAAATTAATAATGCTTTTGCTATTCTTTTAAATAATACCATTTTTGAATTTTTATCTTCTTTGTTATATGAAAATACTTTTTTTACTAATTTAAATGTTTCTCCAATAAATTCTAATGGTCCAATTATTATATTAAATATTTTTGATAATAATAATGTGAATTTTAATTTATCATTTAGCATCCATATTATCATTGTTGCAAATAATGCTAATATTACAAAAACATTTAATACATTGAATATTTGATTATTAAATATAAAATATGTACTACTTAATAATATTATTGGTATAGATAATATTAAGGCTTTTTTATTTTTAATTTTTCCATTTTTATTTAATGCTATATATAGCCCTATTATAACTGATATTGAGAATAATACTACTGATATTCCTACATCTTGTCTATAAAATAATACTGAATGTATTATACTTAAAATTAAACTTACAATTAATGCTACTTGCATAAAATTCCTCCTTATAATTAAATTAAAATTTTAACTTCTTTTTCTTTTACTAGATTTTTAAATTTTTGTGCATCTTCTTTAGTTCCTACAATTGTACCATAATGAATTGGTATTATTGTTTTTGCATTAATATTATTTGCAAGTTCTGCTGCTTCTTTATAATCCATTGTAAATTTACCGCCTATTGGAATTAATGCTATATCACATGAAATATTTTGTATTTCTTTTATATTGTCTGTATCCCCTGCTATATAATATTTTGTTCCTTCTATATTTAATATATATCCTACCCAATTATTTTCTTTTGGGTGGAATGGTTTATTTTGATTATATGCATATGTTGTTTCAAAATCTATGTCATCTATTTTATATTTGTTTCCTGGTTTAACTATTAATAGTTTATCTTCGTTTACTAATTTCAATGCTTCTTGTTTTGATGATTCTACTGTAATAATTTTGGTATTTTCGTTTATTACTTTCTTAATATCTTCTGGTGAAAAATGATCATAATGTGAATGTGTACAAAATATATAATCCGCATCATTTACTGGATTTTCTATTTTAAATGGATCAATATATATTGTTTTAGCATAGTTTATTTTTATACTACTATGGCATAATACTTGTACTTTTTCCATAATTATCTTTCTTCACCTCCAGTAGATATCATATTTTGAAGAGAATCTATCTGATTTTTTATTCCTATTTCCATAGATTTTTTTAATACTTGTCGTAAATGTTCATATTCTGGATAATCTTTTTCATCTAATGCTGCTAATACAAATTTGTCTCTAACACTATATTGAATTATTCTACCATTTTCATCATATTTTCTAGAAAGGTTATCTAATATAGATGACATATCTAAGTTAAATCCTTTTATTTTTGAAAATATATTTGCAAATGTCAAAACTGTTCTTGTATTTCCATCTCTAAATGGATGTATTCTCCATATTTTAGCTAAACTTTTGGTTAATTGAAGAGATAATTCATCTATCTTTTTATTATTCCAATCAAGCGAATTCATTTCTTGTAATGCTTTATTTAATTTTTCTTCTATTTTATTTGGTTGTTCATATTCTAAACTCAAACCTGGTAGTACAACTTCTTCTTTATATATAGGAACTGTTCTATATTCTCCTGCCCAGTCATATATATCTTCAAATATGTGTGAGTGTATTTTCTTAAGTAAATCTCCATTACATTCATTTTTACTAAATTCATCTATATCTATTAATTTTGTAAAAGCAATGTCTTTTTCTGCTTTTTTTAATTCTTCTTCGTTTGTTATTCCTAATTTATTTTTAAGTGTACCACTTTCTAAAATATATGGATCTTTCATATTTTTCCTACTTTCTATATTTATTAATTATTTTTTCTTGTATATCTTTTAATTCAGTTTTACCATCTACATATTCTTTTAACAACTCAAGTGTCTCATTTGTTGGCTCTTCACCACTTGCCAAAGCTATTGCATATGCTTTTTTTACAAACTCTTTTCTTTGTTCTTTTGTTGTATCTTTTAATAAATAACTCATATTTTCTCCTTAATACATTTTATTTTATATTTGAAATTATATCATATATATTCATAATTGTCACTTTTAATTAAATATTATTTTATGATAGTTAAATATTACTTTTATTATGTTGACCATTTCCATTTTTTATGATATAATCCTATTGTCACATATTGATTGCATTACATATGGAGGTAGAATTATGGTAAAAGATTACCAGAATATTTCTCCAAGAAGATTCCACAGAATCTTCTCCACATTGGCTCCATGTGACTGCCATATAGAGGATTTTGATACTTCGTACAATGTAAGGACTATATCTAATGATAAAACCTCACTTGTAAAATCAGTAAATGTTAAATGTTCCTCTTGTGGCGCAAATGCAACATTTGACACAGCTTCATATAATATCCATGATAAAGATGTTGTATTTGGTGGGGCAAAAACAACTTAATAATGCATAAGCAAGCAGTTTTAATACTGCTTGCTTTAGTTTTAATTATATGTTATTCCTGCATATTCTTTATTTAGAGTTCTTTTTCTTTCTTTCCAATCTGGCATAAATATATTAATAAAATCATAAAAATTTTTGCTATGGTTTTGATATTTAAAATGTGCTAATTCGTGTAATACTACATATTCTATACAATATATTGGCGACTTTATTAAACTAAAGTTTAATATTATTTTCTTTTTTGAAGGTATACATGTTCCCCATCTAGTTTTCATTTTTCTTATTTCTAATTCTGGAATTTCTATTTTATATTTTTCCATCATTTTT
Organism: uncultured Clostridia bacterium; assembly: GCA_947627935.1. Lineage (GTDB taxonomy): Bacteria > Bacillota > Clostridia > TANB77 > CAG-508 > CAG-269. Next base: position 20,658 of record CANQXY010000017.1, read on the forward strand.
TGATATTTTATTATAAGACTCATATATATTTTTTTAGCATATTCTTTTAAATAATCTTCATATATACTTTTTACATATTTTTTGTCTTCTATATATTTTCCTTTTACATGAATTTCAATATAGTTATTATCTATATTTACAAAATTATTTTTATCAGAAATTATTTTTAATTTATATGGTATTCCTAATAAGTAAAATATCTCTCCATCTTGAAATATATTACTATCTTTTTTTAAGTAACTTTTTTCATAAGATTTTTGTTGTTTTTTTATCCAATCTATCTTACTTAATACAAATTCTTTTGCCATTTTTAAAGAAACTCTATAAGGTATAGAAATTGTTATAGTCTGATCCATACTTACTTTTAAATTTATATTTTTTATTTTCTTCTTCTGTATATAAAAATATATCTTTTCTCCATTATATTCTATATAATCTTGATTCATATTTTCCTCTTTTCAACTTTACAACTAATTTTTAATCTTTATTTCCACAATTATATCACTATATGTTAAAGAATTACATTAAAAAATTAATTTTTGAATATATGACTTCGGGTTATAATTTGAGAGTTTTATGTAATTTAGTGAAATCAAAAGCTTTAGGGTGTATATCAATAAATATTGGGAATATAGTTTTTTTGAACATTTGTGTATTTTTTTTGTACTTTTTTGAATTAATTTTTTCCTTTTTCATAATCTTTTTTATTGTTTATAAATTTCTTACAATATACACTTTTCTACTTTATATATTTTGTGTTATAATAGACGTGTCAGTATCATAAGTGTCTTTCAAATTATAATTCCCTATTACATTTTGATATGATATAATTAGGTGTTATGATAAGTGGATTATTAATTGAAGTAATTTTATACTAAATAAATAAATTTAACATATATAGATATCTGTACAAATAACTATTTAAGGAAGTGAATAACTAGTGAGTAAAGAACAAGATCTAAAATATATAAAAGATTTCTCAAAAATAACTATAAGTAGTGTGTGTGAAGAATTAAATATTGATAGAAGTAATATATTAGCTGGTAGAGCAAGTGAAAAAAACACTAAAGCTGTAAAACAGAAAATTATAGAAAAATTAAATGCTTTAGAAGGATGATTATCTACTAGCATTACATAAATTTGAGAACTAAAAACTCTTTTTTATATAACTTTTATGCTATAATATTTTCACTCTTTATCTTCTGTTATATCATTTAAATTTTTTTCTGGCAAAATATTAGAACTAGATTTTTCTAGTTCTTTATTAAAATTTTCAATTGTACAATTACTTAAAATTATATTTGTTTGTTCGATCCAAATTTTTTTGTTTTTGAAAATTTTGGTGTTCAATTATCTTTTAAATTATTGGTATAATTATATAAATTCATTTGCTTGTTTTGAATTTATATAGTTTGAATGAGTTTTTGATGTTCCAGTATTATAAGTACATTTTCTTGTGTTGGGATAATATTTGTTTCTCATTGTTCATATTCTTGTTTTGTGTATTTTCTATTTTGTTGTTGTTCACTGTTCTGCTGTAGCCTGGTACCATATTGTCCAGATATTTCTGCCATTCTTCTTCTTTGAATTTCCCCATTTATATCACTCTCACTTTCATTAGAGTTATTATACAATATTTCTTGAGTTTTATCAACTACTGGTGTTTTTATTAACGTTTTTGTTTCTTTTTTATAATTTCTAGTAGGTAAATTTGGTGTTGTGGAAGCATCTTGTTGACTTAAATTAGAGATTTCTGTTGGATTTAATGTCTTTTTCTTTATTTTTATATTTTCTGTATTTCTTTTTATATTTGTTTCTATATAATCTTTTGTTGGCAATTTAACTTGTTATATAGTTTCTCCCGTTCCTTTATTTACTGAATTTCTTCTTACAAAATCATCAAATGTATTATTTTGTGAATATTTTGTATTATCTACTTTTGCATATTGTCCTTGCGTTGGATCTATCCATGCAATATCATTAATATTTACTTCTTTAGAATATACTTTTCCATCTTCTGAATAGCTTTCTGATTCCATGTACGATGGAGAAATAAATACATCTTGATCTATTGGATATGAACTATATACAGTAATTTTACCACTTTTTATAGCTTCATCAGCCATTTTTCTTGTATAATCTGGATTAAATTCATCGTAATCTGCCCAATCATTGTCTTTTAATGTTTCTTTTAGAGTTTTTATATCATCTATATTTCTTATTCCAGTATGATAATCATCTTGCATAGGATTATATTTTTTTATTAATTCCAATTGTTTTTGTTTTCTGTTTTTAAGCAAATTAATAGAATCTGAATTATTTTCAGATTCTTGCATAGAATATTTATTAGTATTTCTGTTGACAAAATCTTTTGTTGGTAGTATACTATTATTATAAGAAGAGTTAGCAACCGATACAGTTTTTACACTGTAATTGCTAGCTCTTTCTTTTATGTTAGTTATATCATATAATAATTTTCCATTTTTTCCATTAGCTATATTTAATAAACCTGAATATGTCTTGTTTCCAACTTTAAATACAGTTTCATAATAATCCCAACCATCTTTTGCAAACACATGTCTTCCATCATCTGGTTCGCTTTTAATAAATTGAGAAATTTCCAATAAATTATCTAATTCAGTAGATGCTTTTAGCTTAGAAGAGTACGTTTTATTATCTAATCCTTTTTTAGGATGAACGTATTCATTTGCTGTCTTTCTTGATACATTTATGTTGTTATTATCTTTTAATAATCCATTTTCTCTAAAATTGTTTAAAATATATTCTTGAGCAATTTTAGTTTGCTCTTTAATGCTTTTGCCTTCAAATATATCTTGATTTGTATCTACTTTTACATATTTATTCCCATTTGTATCAGTTTGAATGCTATTTTTTATACTAACATTATTATTTCCTTGATACTGTTTACTTAATGCATTTTCAAAGTTCTTTTTAACTTTTCTCCAGTACTCCGCTTCTGTATCTCCTGTTATTTTATTTTTTAATGATTCTACTTTATCTACTACCCAATCATATACTTTTTGAATAGCATTTCTATCTTGTTTAGAAATCAATTCATTTACAAATTTTTGATTTCCTAAATTTTCTCCTAAAAGTTTAGTTGCTGATTTTTCTTTTATAGCATATTCTAATTCTATATTACCTGAAATTATTTCAGGTAATATACTTTTGACATTTACCTTTTCTATCTTTTCTTTATCTAATATTTTTCCATATATTTGGGATATATAAGAATTTAGTATTTCTTTGTCAATATAAATATAATGTTTCATATTATTTAATCCTTTTAATATATTCTTATTATTGTACTTATATAATTAATTTTAAAATAAAATAATTCAAGTAAATATAAACAAAAAAAAAGCTAAACAGATACTCTATATCTGTTAGCTTTTTATTTATCTAACACTGACTGGATCTGAATCAGAATTTAATTCAAATTCATCTCCATCATGATTATGTGATCTACATAATGGTACAATATACCATGAATTGTCAATTGAGTTTACTTTTTTAACATGTGCACCATCATCAGCATTACTTGTACAATATTTAACTTTACATACTTTTGCTGATTTTCCACTTTTTTGTTCATAAAAATCTAACCAACTTTTATACCCATTTGGTACTTTACGATCTGCTGTCCCATTAATATTTTTCCATTTCATATTACTGCCCTCCTTTCTAAACTAATATTATATTATTCATAATTATATTTATATTTTATCAAGTTTATATGTTTTTTTACATACCTAAAATGCGACAAAATAGATATTTTTAAACTATTTTGTCGCATTTTGTGTCATCCTTATAATTTTCATAAAATTCATTAATGTTATTCTGTTTTAGAGTATCTTTAAGTAGCTCTATAATTTTAACTTTTTCTTTAAGAGGAATATCTTTACCTTTTAGGAATTTATCAGATATTTTGATATATTCTTCTTCTGTTATTCTATTTATTTCAAATAAATTATCTAAACTAACTTCATATATATTAGCTAATTTTATTGCCTCTGTTATACTCATATCTCTTTTATTTGTTTCCCAACTTGAAACTTTTGAACGACTTATATCTAATTTTTCAGCTAACTGTTCCTGTGTAATTTTCTTACTTTTTCTTAATTCTTTTAATTTTTCTGTTATTATATAGTCCATAATTTGATCCCTCTGGTTATATATAACATATCTTTTTTTTATTTTTTGTCGAAACTTGTCAGCTAATATAAAAAACAAGTATTTGAATTAGCTATATATTACATCTTTATTAATGAAACACCTTTTAATATTTTATAATTTATTAGTTTTTTATATTTTATTTAAAAATACCTTCGGGTTATGAGCGCTTGATAAGTGATTTTGAGGAATTTTGTTAACTTGAGTTTTTATTAGTTTTAATAGGGTTAGAGTAAATTGGTGCAATTATGAATTTGGTTAAATTAGGTCATTTTTTGCAATAATTGTCCCCAATTTGTCCCCAAAAATTTTAATAAAAATGGAGGTTATAAGAATGAAAATTAATGATATTTTTAAAGATGAAGAAAATGAAAATTTATTAGAAAAATGGTTAGAATTTAGAGAGGAAGATTTATGCCATATGGAGGAAGAAGATAAAAAACACTTACTTAATTTTGATAATTATGCTAAGAGAATTTTGAAAAATACTACTAAAGAAGGCTATAATTATGTTTCTAAACAATTGGAATTTATGCATGATGATTTTATTGATTATTGTAGTCATTGGAATGATAAGTATTATATGACTGGGTTTGGTGATGCGGTTAAGTTGATTATTAGTGGATTGAAGTTATAGTTTAAAAAATATTTTAAAGTGTGAAAATTGACCTTTAAAAAAGTCATTTTTCACACTTTTCATATATAATTTCAATAGAATTCTCTATTATATTTTTTATATCCTTAATATTTTCATCTATTTCCTTATGAATATTAATTCTATCATTATTTCCTCCCGCATGATTAACCATATTTTCATTTCTCAATTGGCAAATTTTATGTATAGCACTATTATTACTTTTTTTATTTCCCATTATTTGCTTATAATTATTTCTTAAACTTGTTTCTGTATACATTCTTTCAAAATTTAATTTTTGTCCCATATTTCTCGCGTACAATACGGCACTTATGGCTTCAAAATAACTCTTGAAGAATGAATGTTTTAATTCATAGTTTCCTTTATCCTCTTCAAATTTGAAAAAAGCATATAAAAAGAAATATTTAGTGTTTTCTTCATAAATTAATCTTTCACATAATTTTTCTTGGCTGTGAAATTTTATTATTTTTGTCCAATCGTTATTAATAAAATTTATAATGTAGTTTTTAAAGTTTTTTATTTTATTTAGATTGTTCATTAAATCCATACTTACAAATTGTCTCTGTAATAAATATTGTTCTACAGCTATCTTATCATATCTATTCCAACCACTTTTTCTTTGTTTTTGATATAATCTGTTTAAAAATAATTTTATCGTTTCTTCATCTTTAGTTTTAATTATTAATATTGTTATTCTTTTTGGATCACAATATATAAACTCAAATTTTTTCTTAATTAACAATTTTAAAATATCAATCGTATTTTTATTTGAAACACTAGAATTTTTAGTATATATTATGGAATTAAATATTTCATTCTCTGTGTAATTATCAATACTACCTAATCTCTCTTTTAAAATCAAATTATACTTTTCTCTACTAATATCATTTTCTATTAATATATCAAATAAAACATCATATAAAACTGTATCATTTATTATTTCATTTATATTTTCTTTTATATATTGTTCATCTAAATATGATAAATGTTTTAAATCTTTTTCTAATTGTTCTACATCTTTAATTTCTGTTTTACCCATATTTATACTAATATCATATTCATAAATTATATCATTTAGAAAATTGATAATATTTTCATACATTTTTTCTTCATTTACATCTGTATTAAGAAAAATATATAAGTCATCTACATATCTAATAATTTTAAATTTCTTGATTTCTCTATTTTCTTTTAAAAATCTATATAACTTATTATCAATTTCTCCTAAATATATTTTTGTTGCTAAATAAGATGATGTTATTCCTTCTTCAATTTGAGGTAATTTTCCATCACCTATAAATTTTATAAATTCTTTCATAAAGTTTAATTCTTCTAATGATATATTTACCTTTGTATTATTTATGTTTGATGAAATATAATAAAACAATAAATCAATATTTATACTACTAAAAAAGTTCTTTATGTCTGTTTTTATATAATAATTATAGTTTTTAGATAGTTTTATGGCTTTATTACAAAATTCATTGTACTCTTTTTTATAGTGATATATATGTTTATCAAAGTTTCCAGCATAATACACCTCTATATTATTATTCCTTTTTTCCTTATATAGTTTATTAATTTTATTGCCTATGTAAATATAGATTATATAAAATAATGGACTAATTAGATTTCTTTGTCTTAAAGTTCCATCTGCATTCATACTAGGATTTTCACATTTTATCCAATTAATATCATTCCATAAAAAAGCTCCAGTTTTTATATATTTGTCAAAATAATGTTCATCTTTTAACTTTTCTAAAATTTCTTCTGTTATTGAAAAAAGTTGAATGTAAAATTTCCTATAGTATTTTACATATTTTTTTAAATCATCGCATAATTCAATCCATTCATTATATTCAATTTCTAACATTTTTTATTTCTCCATATATTAAATTATTTAATTTTTTAAAAAATGTTCTATTACGCTTTTATACTGATCTTGTGCATTTAAACAAGTATCTATTAAATATCCTTTTTCTTTATTAGTTTGATATTGATTTAATCCCCTATAATAAAACAATTTGTCTTTATCTAAAATAATAAATGGTACTATATTATTTTTTAAACATTCTTTAAATGCAATTATTCTACCAACTCTTCCATTACCATCTTGAAAAGGATGTATTTTTTCAAACTTAGCATGAAATTCTATTATTTCATTAATTGTGATTTCTTTTAAAGATTCATACCATTCCAATAATTTTTTCATATCTCTTTCAACATTTTTTGGTTCTGTAGTTTTTAAACCTCCAACTTCATTTGCTAATTTTTTATATTCACCAATATTAAACCAATCTTTTCTACTATCTGATGTTCCTTCTTTTAAGATTTTATGAAATTCCTTTATCATTTTTTCTGTTAATTTTTCATCTGCTATATCTAGCATATAATCTACTAGTTTAAAATGGTTAGCTGTTTCTAAAACATCATCTAAATCTGTTATTGAATCTTTCTCTACTAATAATGTATTAGTCTCATAAATATATCTAGTCTGATCTTCTGTAAGTTTACTTCCTTCAATATGATTTGTATTATATGCAAATGTAATTTGTGTATTATGATATAAATTTCCTTTTAATTTCATATTTTTTTGTTCTCTTAACACTTCTAAAATGTTTATCTTAGATATATCAAAATCATCCTCTTTTAGTAAATCATCAATTGAAACTTCATATAATTCAGCTAATTTTTTTAATGACTCAATATTAGGTTCTAATGTTCCAGCTTCATATTTTGAAATTGTTGCTGCTTTTACTCCTAATATTTCTGCAACTTCACCTTGAGTCATATTTTTACTTTCTCTATATAATTTTATTTTTTCTCCTAACATAATAAAAACTCTCCTTTTCACTACAAT
>CANQXY010000018.1 GCA_947627935.1 uncultured Clostridia bacterium
GTATGATGGCTTTTATAGGTGGAATATGTGTAAGAGTTCCACTGTGTTATATAATATATAAATATAATATTGGAATAGTTGGTTTATCCATGGTATGTGGTATTGATAGAATTGTAAGAGCAACATATTTAAGATTATATATTAAATTCAAAAAAGAAACACTCATCACATAATTCAATATAGTAATTACTTTGTAGCATAAAAATTTAGCTTTGCCATAAGTTCTAACCCCCTATGAGTTTTGGCCAATGGTACAAAACTAGAGATAATATAATACCATACTGAAAATAAAACAAAAAAATACCATTCTTTTTCAGAATGGTATTTAATATATCTGTTCTATTAGTTCGAACAGATTCGTCGTTGGAGCGATTAAGGAGGTTATTTGCGAAAAATTTTACTCCCACATTTGCTCAAAAAAATAATTTGATTAATCAACTGTTTAAATAGTATATCGTAAACAAATAATATTATTAATCATTCACATATCAATATTTAATAATTTTGATTTTTAGGTACTACACCTCTTACTCCACCTCTAGGATTTTCCACATCTCCTTCATATCTCGGAATTAGATGAACATGAATATGCATTACACTTTGTCCAGCAGCTTTTCCACAGTTCATGCCTATATTGTAGCCATCTGGATTATATTTTTCATCGATAATCATTTTTGCTTTTTCCACTAATTCAAATATTGCATTTTTTTCCTCTAATGTAGTTTCAAAAAAATCTTTGACATGCCTTTTTGTCATAAAAAGTATATGTCCTTTATTCACTGGAAATTCATCAAATCTAGCAAATGCATATTCATTTTCTAATATTATTTTTTCTTTTTCATCTTTCCATTTACAAAATAAACACTCTTCCATATTATCGTTCTCCTTTATCTTTTTCTTCTATTTGTTTTATTCCAATTTCTAATTGAGTATTTTTACTTCCTTTTGTATCAACTCCATATTTATATTTTGATAGTTGATTTTCTCTCTTTAATTCTAAAACTTTAGTTTCTACATCTCTAAAAATTTTAAATAATCTTTGAGATATGTCTTCAGATACATAAACTAAAAAAATTTTTTTATTTCTTTCATTTTGATAAATAACAATTTTTCCTTCATTTGATTTAAATGCAAAAGTTACTCTACCTTCATCAAAATCTTCATCAATATCCTTTGAAGATATTTTTTCATATCCTGCTTTTATTTCTTCATTTTCATATACTGTAAACTGACCTTCTTTCAAGTTCCAAATATTATTTCCAAATCCATCTATATCTGGGCATATAGCATTCCACAAACTTTTAAAAGCTTTTCTTTCATTTTCTCTTAAGTCTTTATGCTCAGATAAATCTCCTATAAAACTTCTCATCTGCTCATTTTCTAATGCAGTAAAAGGTTTTATAATTCCAAGACTTTCATAATTTTTTTTATCAGATGACGTTTTTTCCTGAGGTAACATTAATGTTTTTATTTTATTAAAAAATCCCATATTTTAGCATCCTTTCTTGTACGCAATAAACTTTAAATTATGATATTATATTTAACATTATTGGAGCGGGTAGCGAGAATCGAACTCGCGCAACCAGGTCGGAAGCATGGTATTCTACCACTAAACTATACCCGCATATAAGTTAATTATAGAATAATAATACTTTTTTTTCAAGTATTTTTATTTTTTTAATTGATAATAAAAAATATATATGATATTATATTTTTTGAAAAATAGTAAATAATATATAAAATTATTAGGAGGTAGAAAAAATGAAATTTGATGAGTGGAATCAATTTAATGAAGGTGATTGGCAAGAAGAAATCAATGTAAGAGATTTTATTCAAAAAAATTATACTCCATATGAAGGTGACGATAGTTTCTTAGAAGGGATAACAGATAAAACTAAAAAGCTATGGGATGAAGTTTTAGAATTATATAAAAAGGAAAAGGAATCAGAAGGTGGAGTTTTAGATATAGACACAAAAACTGTTTCTACAATTTCAGCACATGATGCAGGATATATAGATAAAGATTTAGAAGATATAGTTGGGCTTCAAACTGATAAACCTTTAAAAAGAGCAATTATGCCATTTGGAGGAATAAGAATAGTAGAAAAATCTTGTGAAAGTTATGGTAGACAAGTAGATCCACAAATAGATGAAATATTCCATAAATATAGAAAAACACATAATGATGGGGTATTTAGTGTATATACACCAGATATAAGAGCTGCTAGAAGTTCACATTTAATAACAGGTCTTCCAGATGGATATGGAAGAGGAAGAATAATAGGAGATTACAGAAGAGTAGCACTTTATGGTGTAGATGTTTTAATTGAAGAAAAGAAAAATGAATTAGATGAAATAGATGTAGATTGTTTCACTGAAAATGTTATAAGACAAAGAGAAGAAATAAGTGAACAAATTGATGCACTTAATGAACTTAAAGTTATGGCATCAAAATATGGATTTGATATTTCAAAACCAGCAAAAGATTCTAAAGAAGCGGTACAATGGTTATACTTTGGATATTTAGCAGCAATAAAAGATCAAAATGGTGCTGCTATGAGTATAGGAAGAACATCAACATTTTTAGATATATATTTTGAAAGAGATTTAAAAAACGGAAAAATTACAGAACAAGAAGTTCAAGAGATAGTAGATCACTTTGTAATGAAATTAAGATTAGTAAGATTTTTAAGAACACCAGAATATAATGAATTATTTAGTGGTGATCCTGTTTGGGTAACTGAAAGTATAGGTGGTATGGGTATAGATGGAAGAACTTTAGTTACAAAAAATTCTTTTAGAGTTCTTCATACATTAGAAAATCTTGGACCAGCTCCAGAACCAAACTTAACAGTTCTTTGGTCAACAAGATTACCAGAAGGATTTAAAAGATATACTACTAAATTATCTATAAAAACATCTTCAATACAATATGAAAATGATGATGTTATGAGAATAACATTAGGAGATGATTATGGTATTGCATGTTGTGTATCACCAATGAAAATAGGAAAACAAATGCAATTCTTTGGAGCTAGAGCAAACTTAGCAAAAACACTTTTATATGCAATAAATGGTGGTAGAGATGAAAAAACAGGTAAACAAATAACACCAAAATATGAACCAATTACTTCAGAGTATTTAAATTATGATGAAGTAGTAGAAAAATTCGACCAAATGATGGATTATGTTGCAAAAATATATATAAAAGCATTAAATGCAATTCATTATATGCATGATAAATATTCATACGAAGCTATAGAAATGGCTTTACATGATAGAGAAATACTACAAACAATGGCATGTGGTATAGCAGGACTTTCTGTAGTTGCAGATTCACTATCTGCTATAAAATATGCTAAAGTAAAAGTTATAAGAGATGAAACAGGATTAGCTATAGATTACCAAATAGAAGGAGACTTTCCTAAGTTTGGAAATGATGATGATAGAGTAGATCAAATAGCAGTTGATATTGTAAGAACATTTATGAAAAAGTTAAAGAAACATCAAACTTATAAAAATTCAAAACATACTTTATCAATTCTTACAATAACATCAAATGTTGTTTATGGAAAGGCAACAGGAAATACACCAGATGGAAGAAGAGCAGGAGCACCATTTGGACCAGGTGCAAACCCATTACATGGAAGAGATACAAATGGAGCATTAGCTGTTATGAACTCAATTGCAAAATTACCTTTTGATTCTGCAGAAGATGGAATTTCATATACTTTCTCAATTACTCCAAATACACTTGGAAAAGATGAAGAATCAAAAATAAGTAATCTAGTAAATATGTTAGATGGATTCTTTGCACAAACAGGACATCATATAAATGTTAATGTTTTTGATAGAAGCTTGTTAGAAGATGCAATGGAACATCCAGAAAAATATCCACAATTAACAATACGTGTATCAGGATATGCTGTTAACTTCGTAAAATTAACAAGAGAACAACAATTAGATGTAATAAACAGAACTATACATGAAAGAATATAAAAATATGTCACGAGCATATCTCGTGACATATATAAATTAAGGAGTATTTATGAAAGAAAAAGTTGACCTAAACTATTATGCCAAAGTACATTCAACAGAAACATTTGGAACTGTAGATGGACCAGGTATAAGATTTGTATTATTTTTGCAAGGATGTCATTTAAATTGTAAATATTGCCATAACAGAGATACATGGGATATGGCAGGAGGAGAATATAAATCTTTAGAAGAAATATATGAAAAAATTTTAAGATATAAAAATTATATTTTACCATCAGGTGGTGGAGTAACTATTACTGGTGGTGAGCCATTACTACAAGTTAAATTTTTAATAGAGCTTTTCTCAAAATTAAAAAATGCTGGTATTCATACCTGTATTGATACTTCAGGTATGGTAAGCATAACTGATGATATAAAGAAGGTATTAAAACTTACAGATTTAGTTCTTCTTGATATTAAACATATTGATGATAAAAAGTGTAAAGAGTTAACTGGATTTTCAAATAAAAAGGAATTAGAATTTGCTAGATATTTAAGTGATAATAATATTCATATGTGGATTAGACAAGTATTAGTACCAGGGATTACAGATGATAAAGAAGATTTAAAAAAATTAAAAGAATTTATATCTACATTAAAAACAGTAGATAAAGTAGAAATTTTACCATATCATAGTGCTGGAAAATATAAATGGGAAGAACTTGGAGTTAAATATGAATTTGAAAATATTAGAGATGCAACAGAAGAAGATGTACAACTTGCTAAAAAAATATTAGAGATTAATTAAGTTACCTACTAAAAAGTAGGTAACTTTTTGTTTAAAATTATTTAAAATGTCTATAATATAAAAAATAGGAGAAAAATATGTTAGAATTATTAAAAATTGTATTTCTTTCCATAGGATCGATATTTATATTATTTATACTTACAAAAATTATGGGAAACAAGGAAATGTCTCAACTTAGTTTGTTTGACTATATAATAGGAATAACAATAGGATCTACAGCTGCTGAAATGGCTACAGCTTTAGAAAGTGATTTTATGCAACCTATAATTGCAATGATAACATTTGCTGTTATTGAGGTTATAATTTCTATTGTTTCAAATAAGTCATTAAAAGTACGTAGAATATTATATGGAAATGCTATAATTTTATTAGATAATGGAGAGCTATATAGAAAGAATTTTAAAAAAGCTAAACTTGATATTAATGAATTTTTAGTACAATGTAGAACAAATGGCTTTTTTAATATAAATGATATTCAAACTGCAATATTAGAATCAAATGGTAAAATTAGTTTTTTACCTAAAAGTTCTAAAAGACCTACAAATCCATCTGATTTTGGTATGAATATCCAAGAAGAAAAAGTATGTATAAATGTAATATTAGATGGTATTTTACTAAAAGAGAATTTATATAAGACTGGAAATGATGAAATATGGTTGCAGAAACAGTTGGTTTCTCAAAATATAGATAACATTAAAGATGTTTTTCTTGCTGTATGTGATAGTAATAATAATTTAAGTGTTTATATTAAGAAAAATATTTCAAATTCTCATGATTATTTTGAATAAAACAGGTTAATAATTATAAATTACTAACCTGTTTTTCTAGTTTAAAAGTTTTATTATTTAAATAATTTAAAATATCAGCATCTGTTTTAAAATTAAATTTTAACTTATAGCTACATAGTTTTTGATATTTTGCGTTAAATTCTTTATTTATTTTATTTATTCCATATTTTCCATCACCAATAATAGGGTACCCAATATGTGCAAGATGTGCTCTAATTTGATGAGTTTTACCAGTTTCTATTTGAACATCTAAAAGAGATGTGTTAGTTGAAAAAACTTCTAATATTTTATATGATGTAATAATTTTTTGGTATCCTTTTTTAAACTCATCTGAAATATAAACTATTGATTTTTTAGTATCTTTAAAAAGATAACTTTTTAGTTTGTCACTTTTAATTTTAGGAACACCATATACTAAAGCTAAATAATGTTTTTCAATTTCATGATTTTTAAATTTGTCTAGTAATATATTTAAAGAAATTTCATTTTTAGCAAATAAGATTAATCCAGAAGTATTTCTATCTAATCTATGACATGGCATAGGTAAAAAATCATTACCTGAATAAATAGAATGTACATATGTAGTAAGACTATTAGAACCTGTAACTTCTATATTATAAGGTTTATTAATAATTAATATATTATCATCTTCATAAAATATATCTAATTTAAAATTATTAGATAGTAAATTATCAGATATATATACTAATACTTCATCATCAGCATGTAGCAAAATATTACTATTTATTCTAACATTATTAACTTTAATATCTTTTTTTCGTAACAATTTATATATTGTATTTATAGAAATATTAGGAATGTTATCTAAAAGAAAAGTATTTAATTTTTTATTATTATATTTATTATCAACAATTAATTTTTTCATATAAGTATTATATATAAAAATTAAATAAAAAACAAGGTAAAAGAAAAAACTATAAAAAACTATTGCAATAATAAAAAAAATCTGATATAATAGCTAGCGTGAAAAAACACATAAAGTTAGTTTAGTAGAGGAGTGCCAATATTGGTCTTTACGAACAATAATACTTTATGGAAGAAATAACAAAAAGGGAGGAATAAAATATGGCAGTAGTTGCAATGAAACAATTACTAGAAGCTGGTGTTCACTTTGGACATCAAACAAGAAGATGGGATCCTAAAATGGCTGAATATATATTCCAAGCTAGAAATGGAATCCATATAATTGACCTACAAAAGACATCAAAAAAATTAGATGAAGCATATGCTTTTATCAAAGAACAAGTTGAAGAAGGAAAAACAGTTTTATTTGTAGGTACAAAAAAACAAGCACAAGAATGTGTTAAAGAAGCTGCAGAAAAATGTGGTATGTACTATATTGATCAAAGATGGTTAGGTGGAATGCTTACAAACTTTGAGACAATAAAAGGAAGAATTAAAAGATTAAAAGATTTAGAAACAATGCAAGAAGATGGTACATTTGATGTATTACCTAAAAAAGAAGTTATTCTTTTAAAGAAAGAAATGGAAAAATTAGAAAAAAATCTTGGTGGAATTAAAAATATGGAAGAATTACCAGGAGTTATATTCTTAATAGATCCTAAAAAAGAAAGAATAGCAATATTAGAAGCTAAAAAATTAAACATACCAGTAGTTGGTGTTGTAGATACAAACTGTAATCCAGAAGATTTGGATTATCCAATACCAGGAAATGATGATGCAATTCGTGCTGTAAAATTAATTACAGATGTAATGGCAAATGCAGTTATAGAAGGAAAACAAGGAGAAAGCTTTGAACCTGAAATGACTGAAGAAGTATCAGAAGAACCTACAAGTATGGAAGAAGTTGTAGAAGCTGAAGAAGCTGCAGAAACCGTAGAAGATACTGAAAATGAAGAATAATAAATTAAATAAAGAGTAGATTTTTTCTGCTCTTTAAATTAAATAAAGGAGGATTTTAAAATGGTTACAGCTGCATTAGTAAAAGAATTAAGAGAAAAAACAGGTGCAGGTATGATGGACTGCAAAAAAGTTTTAACAGAAACAGATGGTGACTTAGAAAAAGCTATGGAACTTTTAAGAGAAAGAGGAATAGCTAAAGCTGCTAAAAAATCTGATAGAATAGCAGCAGAAGGAATAGTTGAAGCATATGTTTCAGAAGATGGAAAAGTAGGAGCAATAGTTGAAGTAAATTCTGAAACAGATTTCGTTGCTAAAAATGAAGAATTTAAAACATTTGTTATGGATGTTGCAAAACAAATAGTAGAAAAAAATCCAAAAGATGTAGAAGAATTATTATCACAAGAATCAATTTCAGAAGCAGGAAAAACAGTTCAAGAAGTTTTAGTTAGTAAAATTGCTACAATTGGTGAAAATATGAATATAAGAAGATTTGCTAGATTTGAATCAGAAGGTTTAGTTGAAAAATATATTCATGGTGATGGAAAAATAGCCGTTTTAGTTAACATGAAATCTGGAAATAATGAAGTTGCAAAAGATATTTGTATGCAAATAGCTGCAGCAAGACCTGAATTCTTAAATAGAGAATCAGTTCCAGATGAAAGAGTTAAAAAGGAAATGGAAATATTAAAAGCTCAAGCTATGAATGAAGGAAAACCAGCTGAAATAGCAGAAAAAATGGTTCAAGGAAGAATAAATAAATTCTATGGAGAAATTTGTTTAGTAGATCAAGAATTTGTTAAAAATCCAGATATAAAAGTATCTCAATTATTAAAAGAGAAAAATGCAGAAGTTGTAGAATTTGCAAGATTTGAAAAAGGTGAAGGAATAGAGAAAAAAGAAGAAAACTTTGCAGAAGAAGTTATGAACCAATTAAAATAGTTAAAATAGTGTTTAATAAAAGGATTAGAGTTATACTCTAGTCCTTTTCATATGTGCATTAAAACAATAATATTAAATATATTTTAAAAAACATATTGACATATGAACAATTATGCATATATAATAAAGAAAAGAATATAATAAATTAGAAGGAGACTTTAAATGAAAGAAAATCAATATGTTTGTTTAGAAAATTGCCCTCACTATAATAAAGTTGAAGAAGCAAAAGTAAAAGAACCTACAAGAAATCAAATATTAAGTTTATCTAATATGTTTAAATTATTTGCAGATGATACAAGACTTAGAATAATATGTGTTTTAATAAAAGAAGAATTATGTGTTTGTGATTTATGCGAAGCATTAAAATTAAACCAATCAACTGTATCACATCAACTACAATTACTAAGGAATAGTAATTTAGTAAAATATAGAAGAGAAGGAAAGCAAATATTTTATAGTTTGCAAGATGATCATGTAGAAAGGATAATTAGTCAAGCATTAGAACATATTTTAGAGGAGGGAAAAAAATAATGGAACATGAAGAAAATAAAAGCGTTACAAAAAAAGATATTATTTTATACATATTATCAATAATTGCTTTTATAATTGGATTTGTACCACAACTTAGTAGATATAGAGTATATATATATTTATTATCAATAATACTTTGCGGTTTAGAATTAATTTTTAATGGAATAAAAAATATATTTAAATTAAATTTTGAAGAAAATACATTAATGGCAATAGCAGTAATAGCAGCGTTTTTACTTGGAGAATATCCAGAAAGTGTTGCTGTAATTTTATTATTTAAGTTAGGGGAGTTTTTAGAAGATAAGGCAATAGATAAATCAAATAATAATATAGAACAAATTGCAAAAATAAAATCTGATAATGCAAATTTATTAAATGGAAATACAATCGAAGTTGTAGATGTAAAAACATTAAAAGTAGGAGATAAAATTTTAATAAAACCAGGTGAGAAAGTTCCTGTTGATGTTAAAATATTAAAAGGTCAATCAAGTTTGGATACATCTAGTATTACAGGTGAAAGCAGACTAAAAGAAGTAAAAGAAAATGAGGAAATATTATCAGGAAGTATAAATATGACAGGTAGTTTGGAATGCATCGTAATAAGAGATTTTAAAAACTCTACTGCATCTCAAATTGTTGATTTAGTATATGAAGCAATAAACAACAAAGGTAAAACAGAAAAATTTATTACTAAATTTTCAAAAATATATACACCTATAGTTATTATACTTGCAATAATAATAGCTATATTGTTTCCAATAATATTAAAACAAGAATTTACAACTTGGATTAGTAGAAGTTTAATTTTTTTAGTTGCATCTTGTCCATGTAGTTTAGTAATTTCAGTTCCACTTGCATTTTTCTCTTGTTTAGGTGCAATATCTAAAAAAGGTATGATAATAAAGGGAACAAAGCATATAGAAAATTTATCAAAAGCAACTGCAATATGTTTTGATAAAACTGGAACATTAACTACTGGAAAAATGCAAATAGAAAAAATAGAAAGTTTAGGAGATTACACAAATAAAGATATATTAATGTATATATATAATTTAGAAAAATTATCAAATCATCCAATATCATCTGCAGTAATAAATATAGCAAAAAATATCGATAATAAAAATGTTGATGACTTTAAAGAGATTGCTGGCCATGGAATTTATGGGATTATAGATGGAAAAGAGATATTATTTGGTAATAGAAAATTATTAGATAAATATCAAGTGAAATATGAAAATCTTGAAGATGGAGCAATTTTTTTAGCAATTGACAAAAAATTAGAAGGATATTTAACTTTAAGTGAACAATTGAGAAGTAAAAATATTATTCAAGAATTTAAAAAGGTTAATATTAAAAGATTAATAATGTTAACAGGTGATAATGAAAAAGAAGCAAAAATTGTTTCTGATAATTTAGGTATAACTGAAGTATATAGTCAGTTATTACCACAAGATAAATTAAATAAACTACAAGAAATACAAAGTAAAAATGATAAAGTTATATTTGTAGGAGACGGAATTAATGATAGTCCAGTACTAGCTAAAGCTGATTTTGGAATAGCAATGGGAGAAGGAACAGAGATTGCAAGTAATACAGCAGATGGAATATTATTATCAAATAATATATTAAGTTTGCCAGAAATTATAAAAATATCAAGAAAAAGCATGCGAATAGTTAGATCTAACATAGTATTTTCAATTCTAATAAAGATTATAGTTTTATTTTTAGGAATAATTGGTATTGCTCCTATTTGGCTTGCTGTTTTAGCAGATACAGGTGTAACATTTTTAACAGTTTTAAATTCAATGAGAATTTTTAAGAATTAGATGTATTTGTAATATTACTTTTAATATGATATAATATAAAGCATAATCTTTTTAAGGAGGATGCTATTATGCAAAGTAAAATTGTACATTTACGGAATTTTACTAAAGATGATGTAAATCAATATTATAGCATTGCTCAAGATAAATCAGAATACTTTCCTTTTGGGTATTGCAGAAACAAAAAAGATGCAAAAGATATAATCGATTCATTTATTAATTCATTGGATTTAAATGCTAAAGCTGTAATAAATGGACAAGATAAAATTGTTGGAGCAATCTTATTAGAATACCAAAAAGAAAAAATCCAAGTATCATATTTTATAGGTATACAATATAGAAGAAGAGGGTATTGTAGTCAAGCAATTAGGATAGTTGAACAAATTGCAAAAAACAAAAATATTAAAATAATAGAATTTTGTATTTGTAAAAGCAATATTTGTTCTATGTTATTAGCGGAAAAAATTGGAGCAAAAAAAGTAAAAAGATATAATAATGATTTCATTATTTTGCAAAAATGTATCTAGAAACAAGGCACTAGTTAATACTAGTGCTCTTTTTATATAAAAGCAAAAAAAATTCAAAAAACCCTTTATTTTTTTAAAATTTATGATACAATGGCATAGAAAAATATTATTAAATAAGGAGTGTATTTAGGTGGCAAATATAAAATATAAAAGAGTACTTTTAAAATTAAGTGGAGAAGCATTAGCAGGAGATCAAAAAACAGGAGTAAATGCAGAAGTTGTTGGAAAAATATGTGACAAAATTAAAGAAGTTGTTAATTTAGGAGTTCAAGTCTCAATTGTTGTTGGGGGAGGAAATTTCTGGAGAGGAAGAAATGGACATCAAATGGAAAGAACAACAGCAGATTATATGGGAATGCTTGCAACTGCAATGAATGGATTAGCACTTCAAGATGCATTAGAAACAAGAGGGGTATATACTAGAGTTCAAACAGCAATAGAAATGAGAGAAATTGCAGAACCATATATAAAAAGAAAAGCTATTAAACATTTAGAGAGAGGAAGAGTTGTAATATTTGCATGTGGTACAGGAAACCCATATTTTACAACAGATACAGCAGCAGCTTTAAGAGCAGCTGAAACTGAAGCAGATGTTATTTTGTTAGGAAAATCAATAGATGCAGTATATTCAGCAGATCCAAAATTAGATCCAACTGCAGAAAAATATGATGAAATAACATATTTAGACGTATTAAATAAAGACTTAAAAGTAATGGATTCAACAGCAACAGCATTATGTAGAGATAACAATATACCTTTATTAGTTTTTGGAATAGCAGATCCAGACAATATTGTAAAAGCTGTTAAAGGTGAAAAAATAGGAACTGTTGTAAAATAATTAAAAATAAGGAGAGATGAAAAATGGATTATACAAGTATAAAAGATAAAATGGAAAAATCAATAGATGTTTTTGCACAAAAATTATCAGAAGTAAGAGCAGGTAGAGCTAATCCTGCAATATTAAATAAAATAAAAATAGATTATTATGGAACATCAACACCAATAAATCAAGTAGCTGGGGTATCTGTTCCAGAAGCAAGATTAATTGTAATTCAACCTTGGGATGCAAGTATATTAAAAGATATAGAAAAAGCAATTTTAGCATCTGATATAGGAATAAATCCAAATAATGATGGAAAAGTAATAAGACTAGCATTTCCTGAATTAAATGAAGAGAGAAGAAAAGATTTAGTCAAAGACATAAAAAAACTTGGAGAAGATGCAAAAGTTTCTATAAGATCAATAAGAAGAGATGGAATAGATGAATTTAAGGCAAAACAAAAAAATAGTGAAATAACAGAAGATGAATTAAGAGTAGCAGAAACAGATATACAAAAAATCACTGATAAAGAAATAGAAGAAATAGATAAAATGATAGCAAATAAAGAAACTGAAATTATGTCAGTATAGAGGAGAAAAAATGAATTTTGATAAGAATAATATGCCAAAACATATTGCGATTATAATGGATGGAAATAGAAGATGGGCAAAAAAAAGAAATAAACCAGTAAGTTTTGGACATAAAGAAGGAGCAAAAACATTAGAAAAAATTGTTAGATATGCAAATAAAATTGGACTTGAATTTATAACAGTATATGCATTTTCAACAGAAAATTGGAAAAGAGCAGAAGATGAAGTAAAAGCTCTAATGTTATTATTACAAAATTATTTAGATGATTATTCTAAAAGAGCTGATACAGAAAATATAAAAATAAAAATATTAGGAGATATATCAGTATTATCAGAAAATATGCAAAAAAGTATAAATAATTGTATGGAAAGAACCAAAAATAATACTGGTGTTACATTTAATATTGCTTTAAACTATGGTGGTAGAGATGAATTAGTAAAAGCTACTAAAGCAATTGCACTTGATGTACAAGAAGGAAAACTAAAAATTAATGATATAGATGAAGATGTTATTTCTAGTAAGTTATATACAAACGGACAACCAGATCCTGATTTATTAATAAGAACAAGTGGAGAAATGAGATTAAGCAATTTTCTACCATGGCAACTTGTTTATTCAGAGTTCTTATTTGTAGATAAAAATTGGCCAGATTTTAATGAAGATGATTTAGATAATGCAATAATAGAATATCAAAAAAGAACTAGAAAATTTGGAGCAAATTAATTATAAGAAAGGGAAATTAATATGGATATTATGAAAAGAGTAATATCAGGATTACTTGGATTTGCAGTAGTATTAGTAATTTTATTAATTGGTAATAAATATATTGTAGATGTAATACTTAGTTTAGTTGCTATAATTGGAATAAGTGAATATTTTGATGCAATATCAAAAAAAGCAAATCCTGTAAAATGGTTAGGATATTTAAGTTGTTTAAGTATATCATTTATACATTTAATTCCAATAGAATATTTAAATATAGTTGTAACATTATCAATTCCAACAATTTTACTTATATTGTTTTTACAAGTTATAGCAACTAATATGAAAACAAACTTTAAAGATATTGCATATACTTTTTTAGGTATTTCTTATATAGTATTTTTTATGATGTTTATAGCATTTATAAGAGGAATGAAAGATGGAAAGATATTAATATGGTATGCAATTTTTGCAGCATGGGGAACTGATGTGTTTGCATATATATTTGGAATGATTTTTGGTAAGCATAAATTTAGTAAAGTAAGTCCTAAAAAATCTATAGAAGGTTGTATAGGAGGAACAATAGGTGCATTAGTTATGATGATTACATATACATATATGCTTAATACATATTTAAGTATGAATTATTCATATATATATATTACAGCAATAGGATTAGTTTTAAGTTTAATAGGTCAGATAGGAGATTTTGCAGCATCTAGTATAAAAAGATATGTAGAGATAAAAGATTACAGTAATTTAATACCAGGACATGGAGGAATTTTAGATAGAATAGATAGTTTGTTATTCTTAGCACCATTTGCTTATTTATTTTTTATGATGATTTAAATTAGGAGGAATTTTAATTGATTGGTATTTTAATTTCAGCAATTAAAATAATATTTTTGTTAGGATTTTTAATATTTATCCATGAAGGAGGACATTTTTTAGTTGCAAAACTTTCAAAAGTAAGAGTTAACGAGTTTGCAATAGGATTTGGACCTACAATATGGAAAAAACAAGGAAAAGAAACAAAATATGCATTAAGGCTTGTTCCACTTGGTGGATTTGTTAGTATGGAAGGAGAAGTAGAATCTTCAGAAAAAGAAGGTTCTTTTTCTAAAGCAAGCATTCCAAAAAGAATTGCAATAGTAGCAGCAGGTGCAGTTGTTAATATAATATTTGGACTTATAGTATATTTTATATTAATGTCATTATCTGGGGTATATATAACAAATATAGTAGATTCTACTTTAGAGGGATATGCAGCAGAAAATATAGGAATTACACAAAATGATAAAATAATAAAATTAGATAATAAAAATATAAGAACTAAAGAAGATATAAATAATTTTATGAATAAAAATAATGGAGATAAAATAAAAGTTACTATAAATAGAAATGGTCAAATATTAGAGTTTGATTTAATTCCTACAAGACAAGATGCAAAAACAACAGGAATATATTTAAAAGATGATAGCAAAATAGTTGCAGTAGAGCCAGGAAGTAGTGCAGAGAAAAACGGATTAAAGGCAAATGATATAATAACAAAAATAAATGGACAGAGTACAGAAAATAGTCCATATAAAGTATTAGAATTGATAAGCCAAGATAATGAGATAATAAAATTAGAAATACAAAGAAATAAAGAAACTATAAATATAGATTTAGAGCCTGATTATATTCCAGAATATTATTTAGGAGTGACATTTAAAGAAGCTGATAACACTTTTGGAAATCATTTATATTATGGACTAATAGAAACTAATAAATTTAGTTTTTCTATATTAGATAATTTAAAAAGGTTATTTTCAGGAAATGTTAGTGTTGATCAAATGATGGGACCTGTTGGAATATCAGAAGCAGTAGCAGATACCAATGGCTTAAGTGAATTTATATATTTACTTGCATTAATTTCATTATCTCTAGGAGTTACAAATCTTTTACCAATTCCGGCATTAGATGGAGGAAAAATATTAATACTATTAATTGAAGCTATTAGAAGAAAGCCTTTAAAAGAAGGAACTGAAGCAAAAATCCAATTGATTGGATTTGCAATTTTAATATCTCTAACGATTTATATAACATATAATGATATATTAAGAATATTTTAAGACCAATTTTAATTGGTCTTATTTAAATTATCTTCTGATTTTGCAATAATTTTAACTATTTCATAAATTATTTTTTGATTTTCAGGAGAACATTTCTTTATTAAATTATGTAGTTCTTTATCTAAATAATTTTTTGAATTAATCGAAGTGCCATCTAGAAAATATCCTTCAGGAACTTCTAAAATTTGGCTAGCTTGTGTTAATCTTTGAATATTAAAATGATTTACACCTTTTTCAATTTTGCTTATATAAGCAATTGAAACCCCCATTTTTTCAGATAGGTCTTGTTGGGTATAATTTTTATTTAATCTTGCTTTTTTTATTCTATTTCCAATAATTGAATAGTCTGGTTCAGACATAAAGCTAACCTCCTTTACTTAAATAAAAATAGCATTAAATAGTTAATATTTACAGATATACATAACTCAATAATGACTAATATGTTAAAAACATAGAATTTAAAATTCCTTATATCTATTGCAACAGTAAGAAGAGATATGTAAATCTACTAAATTTAAAAAATTTTTGTTTAATATTTCAAAAAATTACAAAATGTGATAGAATACAAAAAGCAGAAAGGAGAAACTCTATGTCAGAAAGCAAACTAATAAAAGAAGTATTTAGTGACTATAAGACAACAAGCAATATAAAAGAAGCTAAAATATTGACACTAAATTTAATAAAGAAAACTAATAAATTATCTATAAAATTAGAAACAGATGAATATATAGAAATTAAAGAAATTTGGTATTTTGAGAATTTCTTAATGAAAAGATTTCAAATTTCTAATACTGAAGTTGTAATAGATTATAGTGAGAATGTAGAAAAAAAATCTATAGAAGAAGAGTGGAAAAATATAATATGTTATATGGCTTATAAGTATCCACTTATGAAACCACTATTGTTAATGAAAAGTGATGTTAATGTAAATGAAAATATTATAGATGTAAAAATGCATATAAAAGGAGCAGAATTTTTAAAGGCTAGAAAAACAGATAAAGAATTAGAAAAAATAATTAAAAACTTATTTGGATTAGAATATAAAATTACATTACAAGAAGTTATAAATGAAAATGAAATATTAGAATATCAGAAAAAAGCAAGAGAAGAAGAAGAAAGATTAGTTAATCAAACTATTGAGCAAATAACAAAACATGAAGAAGAAATATCTTATGAAAATGATATAGTACAAGCTGAAGAAAATTATAATCTAGTTCAAGAAAATAAAATTTCAGAAGAAATAGAATATATTTTAGGTAAGCCATCTAGAGCTAAAGAAAAACAAATTAAAATAAAAGATTTAACAGCAAATCATGGTAGAGTTACATTAATAGGTAGGATAACAGATTGTGAATCTAAAATAACAAAATCAGGAAAAGCATTAATTGTTTTTGGATTATATGATGGAACAGGTACATTAACATGTAAATCATTTACAACTCCAGAAGAATCTGAAGAAATTGTTTCAAAAATTAAAAGTTCAAAAGCAATAAAGATATCTGGGAAAGCTGGATTAGATCCATATGAAGGAGATATAACTGTTTTAGCAAATCAAATAGTTGCAACAGACTGTGATGTACCAGAACTTCCAGAAGATGATGAAGAAACACCACTAATAATGGGGAATTCAATAAATATAAAAGCACCATTAGTTAAAATAAAAGATTTAACTGCAGATGATGGAATAGTATCTATAAAAGGAGAAGTTTTAAATTCTGAAGGAAGAGAATTAAAATCAGGAAAAACATTATTAAGTTTTGACATTTATGATGGAAGTAGTACTATGACATGTAAGGCATTTTTAGATAAGAATAATGCTAAAAAGATAATAAAAAGAATTAGTAGTTCATCAGCTATAACAATAGAAGGAAGAGCACAAATGGATAACTTTTCTGGTGAACTTACTATTATGACAAATACAATAATTGAATCAGAAAATATAGAAAAGCAAGTAAGGGAAGATAAAGCTGATGTTAAAAGAGTAGAGCTACATATGCACACACAAATGAGTCAAATGGATGGAATGACTTCTGCAAAAGATTTAATAAAAAGAGCAATGAAATGGGGAATGAAATCTATTGCAATTACAGACCATGGAGTAGTACAAGCATTTCCAGAAGCACATAAATTGTTAGGGGTAAATAACCCAGATATGAAAGTAATATATGGTGTAGAAGCATATTTAGCACCTGATAAAATGCCATCTGTAACTAATGGTAAAGGACAAGACATAGATACTACATATTGTGTACTAGACTTAGAGACAACAGGATTTTCACCAAATACAGAGAAAATAACTGAAATTGGTATAATGAAAGTAAAAAGTGGTGAAGTAATTGACCAATTTTCTTGTTTTGTAAATCCGGAAAAACCTATTCCTAAGAAAGTTGTAGAAGTTACAAATATTACAGATGAAATGGTTAAAGATGCTGAAACTATAGATAAAGTATTTCCTAAAATGTTAGATTTCATAAAAGGAAGTGTTCTAGTAGCTCATAATGCAAAATTTGATATAAATTTCTTACAGCATTTTGCAAAAGAGTTAGGATATGATTTTGATTTTACTTATGTAGATACACTTAGTATGGCAAAAGACTTATTTCCAGAATTTAAGAAATATAAATTAGGAAAAATTGCAGAAAATTTAAAAATAAAAGTAGAAGTTGCACATAGAGCATTAGATGATGTTGATACAACAGTTAAAGTATTTAATGTTATGATGGATATGCTAAAAAAGCGTGGAGGTAAAAAAGTAGAAGATATTGATTTTCTAGGACAAGATAAAGAATCTCAAAAAGAAGCATTTAAAAAATTAAATACCTATCATGCAATTATTTTAGCTAAAAATTATGTAGGATTAAGAAATTTATATAAACTTGTATCATTTTCACATTTAGATTATTTTTATAAAAAACCAAGAATATTAAAGAGCTTATATAAAAAATATTCAGAAGGATTAATACTAGGTAGTGCCTGTCAACAAGGTGAACTTTATCAAGCAATTTTACTTGGTAAATCAGATGATGAAATAGAAGAAATTGCAAATGATTATGATTATTTAGAAATACAACCAATAGGAAATAATATGTTTTTAGTAAGAGAAGAACAAGTTCCTGATGAAGAATATTTAAGAGATATAAATAGAAAAATTGTATCTTTAGGAGAAAAACTAAACAAATTAGTTGTAGCAACAGGCGATGTTCATTTTATGGATCCACAAGATGAAATATATAGACGTATATTAGAAGCAGGTCAAGGATATAAAGATGCTGATAATCAAGCACCATTATATTTAAGAACTACAGAAGAAATGCTTGAGGAATTTAAATATTTAGGAGAAGAAAAAGCATATGAAGTAGTTGTTACAAATACAAATAAAATTGCTGATATGTGTAATCAAATAAGTCCAATATCACAAGAAAAATGTCCACCACATATACCAGGTTGTGAAGAAGATATAAAAAATATAGCATATAACAGAGCTCATGAGCTTTATGGAGATGTTTTGCCTGAAATAGTTAAAACAAGACTAGATAAAGAATTAGATTCAATTATAAAAAATGGATTTTCTGTTATGTATATAATTGCACAGAAATTAGTATGGAAATCAAATGAAGATGGTTACATTGTTGGATCTAGAGGATCTGTAGGTTCTTCATTTGTCGCAAATATGGCAGGTATTACAGAAGTAAATTCACTTCCTGCACATTATAGATGTCCAAATTGTAAATATTCGGATTTTACAGATTATGGATATCAAAATGGATTTGATTTACCTGATAAGAATTGTCCAAAATGTGGACATAAATTAGATAAAGATGGTATGGATATACCATTTGAAACTTTCCTTGGATTTAATGGAGATAAAGAGCCTGATATAGATTTAAACTTTTCAGGTGAATATCAATCAAAAGCACATAAATATACAGAAGTGATATTTGGAAAAGGAACAACATTTAAAGCAGGAACAATAGGAACAATAGCAGATAAGACAGCATTTGGATATGTAAAAAATTATTATGAAGAAAGAAATATACCTATAAATAAAGCAGAAATTGCAAGAATATCATTAGGATGCACAGGAATAAAAAGAACAACAGGACAGCACCCAGGTGGAATTATAGTTGTACCAAAAGGACGAGAAATTTATGAGTTTTGTCCTGTACAACATCCAGCAGATGATCCAAATTCAGATATAGTAACAACTCATTTTGATTATCACTCAATAGATTCAAACCTTTTAAAATTAGATATACTAGGACATGACGATCCAACAGTTATAAGGATGCTTCAGGATATAACTAAAATAGACCCAACAAAAATTCCACTAGATGATAAAGAGACAATGTCAATATTTAGTTCTACAGATGCATTAGGTGTAACACCAGAACAAATAAACTCACAAGTAGGAAGTTTTGGAGTACCAGAATTTGGTACAAAATTTGTAAGAGGAATGCTTGTAGATACAAAACCAAAAACATTTGATGAATTAATACGTATTTCTGGATTATCTCATGGTACAGATGTATGGCTAGGAAATGCACAAACTTTGATAAATGATGGAACAGTAACATTAAATGAAGCTATATGCTGTAGAGATGATATAATGATATATTTAATAAAAAAAGGAGTACCACCAAATCCAGCTTTTAAAATAATGGAATTGGTACGTAAAGGAAAAGCATTAAAAGATATAGAAAAATGGGAAGAATATAAAGCTTTAATGAAAGAATATGATATACCAGACTGGTATATAAAATCATGTGAAAAGATAAAATATATGTTCCCAAAAGCACATGCAGCAGCATATGTTACAAATGCATTTAGAATAGCATGGTTTAAAGTACATGAGCCTATGGCATATTATGCAGCTTATTTTACAATAAGAGCAAAAGCTTTTGATAGTGAATTTATGATATATGGAAAAGAAAAAGTAAAAAATAAAATGAAAGAAATAGATGCTCAAGGAAATAGCGCTTCTCAAAAAGATAGAGATATGTATGAAGATTTAGAATTAGTATTAGAAATGTATGAAAGAGGATTTAAATTTTTAAAAATAGATTTATATAAATCTCATGCAACAAAGTTTATTGTTGAAGAAGATGGGCTAAGACCACCATTAAACAGTATAGCAGGACTTGGTAATGTAGCAGCAGAAGGAATACAAAAAGCAAGAGAAGAAGGAACGTTTATGTCTATAGATGACTTAAAAGTAAGGGCAAAAGTAGGAAATTCTGTTATAGATTTACTAAAAAATTTCGGATGTTTGGATGGTATGAGCGAGAGTAATCAAATGAGCCTATTTGGATAATTGGAGGAAATAAATGATTAATTTTGACAACATATTTACAATTAGAAATATAGTAATATATTTATTAGCTATTAATTTATTTGGATTTTTTATTATGTGGTATGATAAGAAAAAAGCTAAAATGGGACAGTGGAGAATTCAAGAAAAGACTATATTTATAGTAACAGCACTTGGGGGAGGATTTGGAACTATAGCTGGTATGTATAAGTTTAGGCATAAAACACAAAAATTAAATTTCACTATAGGATTACCATTAATTACTATATTAGAGATAATAGGAGTAATATATTATATATTTACACATTAAAGTAATGAGTGCTTACAGTATGTAGGCACTCATTATTAGTTAACAATAATAATTATTAGTACACATAAACAGTTAAATAAAATCTCATAAAAATAAAATAATGTTTTCCGAACAAAAATGTTGTGAATAAATTTAAATAAGAAAATAAGTATTTATAGTTATTCACAGACTTTTCCACATTTTCCACAAAAAAGTGGAAAACTTTATTTATAGCAAAAAAATAATTTTTAGGCAACATAAAGTGACAAAAGAAACAATTTTGAAACATCATTGTAATATTTTAGAAATATAAGTGAAAAAGAATTGTAAAAAAGAATAAATTTTTTGTAATATTTTGTAATAATTTGTTAAACAATAGTTTATTTTAAATAATATAATAATATTAAGAACAATTATGGAGGAAGATAAAATGTTTAATAAATTTAAATATATATTAAGAAAAAACTTTTATAGATGTATGCAAGATGATGATATAACTTTTGATGAATTAAATGAAATGACAAAAAATGGAGCTACACTATTAGATGTAAGAAGTCCACAAGAATATAGAGAAGGACATATTTCAGGAGCAATATCTATACCAGAATATGAATTAAAATTTAGAAGAGATGAATTACCTGAAAAAATAGATGAGAAAATAATTGTATATTGTCAAAGTGGAAGTAGAAGTAGAAAAGCATGTGATTATTTAAAAAGTATAGGATATGAAAATGTATATAATTTATTTGGAGGATTACAAAATTTATAATGTATGTTATTCTTCTTGAGATTTTATAGTTTATGTGTTAAAATGTTTTTTATAAAAGTATGAGGAGGTACTATGGACGACAGACAAAAATTTATTAGAAATTTTAGCATAATAGCACATATAGATCATGGAAAGTCAACTTTAGCTGATAGATTAATAGAGATGACAGGAGTATTATCTAAAAGAGAAATGGAATCACAAGTTTTAGATAATATGGATATAGAAAAAGAAAGAGGCATAACTATAAAATCTCAAGCTGTAAGAATGAAATACAAAGCTAAAGATGGAAATGAATATACATTTAATTTAATAGATACACCAGGACATGTTGATTTTAATTATGAAGTATCTAGAAGTTTAGCAGCATGTGATGGTGCAATATTAGTTGTTGATTCAAGCCAAGGAGTAGAAGCACAAACTTTAGCAAATGTATATCTGGCAGTAGATAATAATTTAGAAATATTACCAGTTATAAATAAAATAGACCTTCCAAATGCAAGACCTGATGAAGTAAAAAAAGAAATAGAAGATATAATAGGTATACCTG
Organism: uncultured Clostridia bacterium; assembly: GCA_947627935.1. Classification (GTDB taxonomy): domain Bacteria; phylum Bacillota; class Clostridia; order TANB77; family CAG-508; genus CAG-269. The sequence goes on from CANQXY010000018.1 coordinate 22,419, forward strand.
CAGATACAGCACCTTGTATATCTGCAAAATCTGGATTAAATGTTGAACAAGTTTTAGAAAAAATTGTTACAGAATTACCGCCACCTAAAGGAAATGAAAATGATAAAACAAAATGTTTAATATTTGATTCATATTATGATAATTATAAAGGTGCAATAGCATATGTAAGAGTAGTAGATGGTAAAGTAAAAGTTGGAGATGAAATAAAATTAATGGCAGCCAACAAAGTTTTTACAGTAACAGAAGTTGGATATTTTGTTCCAGGATCATATATGCCATCAGAAGAAATAAGAGCAGGAGAAGTAGGATATATTGCTGCAAGTATAAAAAATCTTTCAGATATACATGTAGGTGATACAATAACATTAAATAATGATCAAGCAGACAAGCCATTAGAAGGATATAAAAAAGTAACACCTATGGTATATTGTGGTTTATATCCTATAGATGGAAGTGAATATGAAAATTTAAAAATTGCATTAGAAAAATTAAAATTAAATGATGCTGCATTAGAATATGAACCAGAAACATCTGCAGCATTAGGATTTGGATTTAGATGTGGATTTTTAGGATTACTACATTTAGAAATAATAGAAGAAAGATTAGATAGGGAATTTGATTTAGGTTTAATTACTACAGCACCATCAGTTATATATAAAGTTCATAAAACTACAGGAGAAGTTCTAGATATATATAATCCAACAGAACTTCCAACACCACAAGAAATATCATACATTGAAGAACCATTTGTAACAGCACAAATATTAACACCTAAGGAATATGTAGGAAATATAATGGAAATATGTCAAAATAGACGTGGAATATATGTTGATATGAAATATTTAGATGAAAATAGAGTAACTTTAATATATGATATGCCATTAAATGAAATAATATATGATTTCTTTGATAATCTAAAGTCAAAAACAAAAGGATACGCTTCTTTTGATTATGAATTTAAAGAATATGTTAAGTCTAATTTAGTAAAATTAGATATATATGTAAATGGAGAATCAGTAGACGCATTAAGTTTTATAGTTCATAAAGATAATAGTTATAAAAGAGGAAAGAAAATGGTAGAAAAACTAAAAACTGTAATACCAAGGCAATTGTTTACAATTCCTTTACAAGCAGTAATTGGAGGACAAGTTATAGCAAGAGAAACGATATCTGCCATGAGAAAAGATGTATTAGCTAAATGCTATGGTGGAGATATTACTAGAAAGAAAAAATTATTAGAAAAACAAAAGAGAGGAAAAAAGAGAATGAGAGAAATAGGAAATGTTGAGATGCCACAAGAAGCATTTTTATCAGTTCTTAAACTAGATGATGAATAGAGGAAAAAATATGGAGGAAATTTCTAAACAAGAATATGAAGAATTTTTCAAATGGTTATTTGGAAAAAATGTAGAAATTAAACAAGAAATAGATATAAGTATGGCTCCTTACTATGCTGACCCTAATATTTATTATACCAAAGAGATATATGATTTATTTCAAACTGAAGCAATGCAAAGATTGGGAAAAATTACGCATCTAGGAGCATTTATATTAATTAATAAAAATTGCTATCATACAAGATTAGAACATTCGAAAGGTGCATATAGAAGGTGTGTTGAATTTTTAGCGACGAAGTATAGAGAACCAAAATGGAGACAATATATAGAGAAAAACAAGCAAAAAGCATATTTAGTAGATATAATAAAATTTATGTGTACACATGATATAGGACATTCAATGCTATCACATTCTATAGAAAAATTAATAGGAAATGATAAGTTTACACATGAAGATGTTGGTGATAAGATAAGAACGCAAGATGAACAATTAAGATTAGCATTAGAAAAAATAAAACCAGATGAAGAAAATAGTAATAAAGGTGATGGAAGTTTAGAAACTTTATGTGATGGTAATATAGATTTTGATAGATCAGATTACCTTTCTAGAGATTATTTATATTTTGATAAGAATAATAAAAATATAAATGAAATTATAAGAAAATTAGATTTATCATGTAAATTAGAAAAATTAGATAATGGTAAAATGGTATATGTATATGATTATCAAGTATTACAAGAAATAAAAAATTTTTTTCTATTTAGAGAGGAATTATATAAAAAACACTATAGAGAAAAAGAAAAGGCAAAAACAGAGCATTATTTAAGAAAAATACTAAAAAGAATTATAGAAGATGATAAAGACTCTGAGATAAAAAATTTATTTTTAAAATTATATAATAAGAATATAGATGAAGTTGATGTACAAGAGATATTAGATACTAATGATTTAAAATTGTTTAATTTATTAATAAAATTAGAGTCAGAAACTGATAGCCAAGAATTAAAATCATTAGTATCTACAATTATTCCAGGACCTGAAAATGCATTTAATTTAGCTGTAAATATGATAGATCCTAAAAATAGAAGAAAAGAACAATATACACAAGATGAAATAGAATTTATTAGTAATATTAAGAAAATTATAAATGGAGAAATAGAACATAGTGATAATATAACAGATTATATAATTGCATTCGAATCAGATGATGAGAAAATATGCGAAATTGGTAAAGAAAATCCTGCGATAGAAACTTATATTAAAAAATTTAGAATATATAATAAAGATAATCCAATTTATATAAAAGATAAAGAAGGAAAAATTATAAAATTTGAAAATTATCCAGATTTATCAATAGATTTATCTCCAGAATATATGTATGGCGTATATGTATCTATAGATGAATTAAAAAATCAAGGAAAATCACAACAAGAGATATCTAATTTATTAGATGAGTTAAAAAAATATGACGATAAAGATGAAAACGACAAGACTACTGAAATAAATGAATTAGAAGCTGAAACTAATATAGAAGATGGATTTAATAGATTTTTTGAGGATAGATAAAATTTTTACTATAATTAATAGAAAGGATATATTTAATGAAAGAAAAAAGATTAAATAATAAAATATATAATAAGGAAGAAAAAAATTATGATGACCAAGTAGAAGGAAGAAATTCTGTTTTAGAATTATTAGAGAGTGGAAAAGATATAAATAAAATATTCATAACAAAAGGTGAAAGGCATGGATCTATTAATAAAATATTAGCTATTGCCAAAGAAAGAAGAGTAATAGTTGTAGAAAAAGATAAAAGGCAAATGAATGAAATTGCGCAAAACGAAAATTATCAAGGAATAATTGCAATTGTACCTCCATTTGAATATTGTCAGATAGAAGATATATTAAATGTAGCTAAAGAAAAAAATGAAGATCCTTTTGTATTAATATTAGATGGAATAGAAGATCCACATAATTTAGGTTCAATTATAAGAACAGCAGAAACAGCAGGTGTACATGGAGTTATAATTCCAAAAAGAAGAGCAGTTGGAGTAAATAGTACTGTAAATAAAACATCAGCAGGTGCAGTTGAACATATGAATATTGCAAGAGTTACTAATATAACAGATGCAATTGATAGATTAAAAGAAGCGGGACTTTGGATATGTGGTACTGATATAAGTACAGATAAATATTATTACAATCAAGATTTAACAGGACCATTAGGAATTGTTATAGGAAATGAAGGAAATGGTATAAGCGAAAAGGTAAAGAAAAATTGTGACTTTTTAGTTAAAATACCAATGAAGGGAAAAGTATCTTCATTAAATGCGTCAGTATCTACTGGAATTATAATATATGAAAGTTTAAAACAAAGAATAATAAAAAATAATATATAAAAATGGTAAAAATTTCTTTAATAAAATTAGAAAAATCTTATTGACATTTTAATTTCATAGTGATAAGATATTATTTGGTCGCCTTGACAATCTAGCAACATTTTTTTACAAAGTAAGACAACAAAAAAATATTTTTTAAAAAAGTGTTGACATAGGAAGAAAGGTATAGTATAATACAAGACGTTCCGTTAAAAACGGAAGAAGTACATTGAAAAGTAAACAATAAATCCTTTAGA
>CANQXY010000019.1 GCA_947627935.1 uncultured Clostridia bacterium
CAATCTTTTTCTTTATTATATCAAAAAAATGAAAGTAAACACTTTTTTTGTGTCTACTTTCATTTTACCACTTCAATTATAGTTGCTTTTATTTTATATATATACTTGGATCTAAGTTTTCAGAATCTTTTAATAGTTCAAAATGTAAATGACTCTCATCAGAAATTTCAAATACTGCTGTATTTCCAACAGTTCCTATACTTTGTCCTTGTTTTACTTTTTCTCCTTCTACAACAAATTCTGCTGTTAATAAATTTGAATAAATTGTTTGATATCCATCATCATGATCAATTATGACTGTTAAACCATATCTAGGATCATTTTTTATTGATTTTATTGTACCATCTGTAGCAGCTTTAACTACAGTAGTTTTTTCTGCTTTAATATCAACTCCCAAATGTGTTACCCATTCTTTTAATGTTTCAGAATATACTAGATTATCTTTAGCAAATTCTTTATAAATATCACCTTCAACAGGTTTTATAAAAGTAATCTCCTTTTTCTCTTCTGTCACCGGATTTTTAGAACTTGTTATATTACTTTCATTAGATGTTTTTTTAGAAGTAGATGTACTTTTTTTCTTAGTAGTACTAGTTGTAGTATTAGTTATAGTATTTTGTGTATTATTAGAAATTTCATTTTTTGATTCTTCTACACTTTTTCCAATACTTGTACTTGCACTTTCTGTTTCAGTAGTTATAGTATCCTCACTTTGATCATTAGGAACTAAACTTGCTATTTGTTCAGAACTAATACCACCTTGTAAAGAATTATTTTTTAATGAATTTGAATATACAGATAATCCTATTATAAGTCCTATTATTAATAATAAAATTATTCCACCTGATATTAATATTTTATCCTCAAATGACTTTTGTGTTCTTTGTCTTCTATTTGAATCTCTTCTCATATAATCCTCCTTTAATTAATATTATTAAAAGTATTTCCTTTATTAGAAAAATTATACAATTTAAATAGAATTTACATCTTTTATTTCTACATTAGAATAAAAATGTTTTATTATTTCTTCATAATTACTTCCACTTTTTGCTAAACTATCTGCACCTGTTTGACTCATACCAACTCCATGTCCATATCCTTTAACTTTAAATTTAATACTACTTTCATTTTTTACTATTTCAAAATTCGCTGATTTAAGTCCAAATATAGTTCTTGCTTCAACACCTGAAATTTGTGTATTACCAAATTTTATTGTTTTAACTCTGTTACTATTTGTATAATCTATTATCTTGATATCATCTGAATTTTTAAAATCAATTTTAATATTTGGATATTTTGATTTTAATTTTTTTAAAATATCATTATTAGATATTTCTACTTCTGAATAATATTGTGAATATCCTTCTTCGCCAGATGTTTCTACTGATTGTAAATATGGATATCCTGTACCTCCCCATACATTTACAGGGATTTCTGTTGTTCCACCACTATTTGAGTGAAAAAAAGCATTTATAGGACTATTATTATATGTAATTACTAATCCTTTTGTTTGATTTACAACATCTTGAATTTTCTGCCAATTTGATTGTCTTAAATTTTCATCCCATCTACTTAATCTGTTTTCTTTTGATATCCATGCTTGACAACATGTAGATAAATCACAAACATCTGCATTTTCGTGTTTACTGCTATTATTAATTATTTGGTATATAGTATAAGTTCTAGCAACTACTGCTTGTGCTTTTAATGCTTCTATATCATAATCTGCAGGCATTTCACCTGACACAACATTAACTAAATATTCATCAATTGGAATTTCTTCTACTTGATTTGTATCAGTATGTAATAATTTTATAGAACCATATTTGTTATAAGAATATTCTTTATTTTTACTAACTTCTTCTTTTTCATTAGTATCTACATTGTTTATTTGTTCTGAAGATGCTTCTTTAGATGTAGTCTTAGTACAAATAGCAGGTAATATAAAACACATAAATACAAAAATAAAAAAATAGATAAAAGCTTTTTTCAATATTACACCACCTTTATAATCATGATACTAATTTTACTTTCATAGAATTTAATACCTTTTTTTCTATTCTTGAGACTTGAACTTGTGTTATTCCTAGTATCTTTGCTACTTGTGTTTGTGTTTTTTCTTTATAGTATCGTAATATTATTACTTCTTTTTCTCTATTTTCTAAATTTTTTATTAATTCCTGTATTGCTATTTTATTTGATATTAAAGTTGATTCGTCAACACCAGTTGATATTTTTTCTATTATACTTATTGTTTTATCTGTTTTATTATCTCTATAACTTGTATTTTCTAATGAATCTATTGGTGTATTTGAATCAATTGCCATTGCTATATCTTCTTTAGATACTTTTAGTTCTTCTGATAATTTTGATAAACTAATTTCTTCACCTGTTTTATTTAAATAATCTTTTTGTAATTCTTTAATTTTTATATTTAACTCTTTAATACTTCTACTTAATTTAATTGGTCCATCATCTCTTAAAAACCTTTTTATTTCTCCTAATATATAAGGTACAGCATATGTAGAAAGTTTAACATCATAATTTACATCAAATCTTTTTATAGACTTAATAAAACCTATACAACCTATTTGATATATATCTTCTATTTCATATCCTCTACCACTAAATCTTTTTACTATACTCCATATAAGTCCATTGTTGTCTTCAATTAGTTTTGTCATTTCATCTTGATCACCATTTTGAGCTTTAAGTATGCTTTTGACACTATTATCGTACATAAATTCCTCCTTAAAGAGTTGTTAATTCTTCTTCTAATTTCATACTTTTAATAGTTTTCTTCATAGTTATTTTTGTTCCTAGCCCAAGTACAGATTCAATTTCTATTTTATCCATAAAACTTTCCATTATAGTAAATCCCATACCAGATCTTTCTAAATTTGGTTTTGTTGTATATAATGGCTGTTTTGCAACTTCAATATCTTCTATTCCTTTACCATTATCAGATATTTCTATTGTTATTTCATTATCTTTAATTCTAGATATGATTTTTACTATTCCCGGCTTATCTTCATATCCATGTACTATTGAATTAGTTACAGCTTCTGAAACAGCAGTTTTTATATCTGCTAATTCTTCTATAGTTGGATCTAATTGTGATACAAAAGCTGCAACAGTTATTCTAGCAAATGCCTCATTATTTGATTTACTTAAAAATTCTAATTTCATTTCATTATCAAACTTACTTTTCATAACAATTCCTTTCCTTTATAAATTAACTACTGGGATTAATTTTAAAATTCCACACATTTCAAATATTTTCTTAACATTTTGTGTTAAATTAGCAATTTCTAATTTTCCACCAAGCATATTTGCCATTTTGTATCTTCCCATAAGTAATCCTATTCCTGCACTATCCATGAAAGTGACACTATCAAAATCAAATACAACTCTTTTAGGCATATATCTTTCAATTTCATAATCTGCTTTCCTCCTTATCTTTTGTACACTATACTCATCAATTTCTTCTGTTACTTTTAATATTAAGAGCTTGTCCTCTTCAATATATTTACTTTCCAATATTTCTCCTCCTTTGTTAAAATTTAATTTATTATATTCCTATTTACAATATTTTCCAAGAGTGAAACTTTAGAAGTTTTGTCGTTTCTTGAAAATCGTTCGACAAAAGACAATAAAAAAAGACTTTTAGATAATTTTCTTAATCTAAAAGTCTTAAAATTTATTTATTCAAATCATTTAGTCTTTGTATTGAGCTTTCTAACATTTCTTTATATTTTGTAAGCTTTTCTTTTTCTTCATTAACTTTAGCTTCTGGTGCCTTATTTACAAATCCAGGATTTGAAAGCATTTTTTCTCCTCTTTCAACTTCTGACTCTAACTTTTTAATTTCTTCTTGAAGCCTATTTTTCTCTTCTTCAATATCTACAATATCTTCAAAAGGAACATATACTTCAATTCCATCTGTTAATATACTAATTGCATTTTCAGGAATTTGTTTTTTGTTTTCTAAAATTACTATTTCATTTGCAAATCCTAATTTTTCTATAAATGATTTTGAATTTTCTATTTCATTTTTGAAATCATTTGTTACAAAAATTAATTTTGATTTTTTAGAAGGATGAACATTTAATTTAGCTCTTGTATTTCTAATTCCTACTATTATTTCTTTTAAGTTTTCTATCATCTTTTCTTCTTTATCAAATACAAATTTTTCTCTTATTGTAGGCCATTTTGATACCATCAAATCTTTATTACTATATTGTACTAAATTGCTATAAATTTCTGTTGTTATAAATGGCATAAAAGGATGTAATAATTTAAGTGATGTTCCAAATACATGATTTAATATATCACATACTGCAACTTTAGTTTGGTAATCTTGGCTATATAGTCTTGGTTTAACCATTTCAATATACCAATCGCAAAATTCATTCCAAATAAAGTTATAAATTTTATCTAATGCTATACCTAAATCATAATTTTCTATATTTTGAGTAACTTCATAAACTAATTTATCTAATTTATTTAAAATCCATTTATCTTCTACAGATAATAATTCTGGATTATAAGTATGTGTTTCATTATTATATACTTTTTTACAAAATTCTTTTATATCATTTTCGTCTACATTTGAATTAATAATAAATTTAGCTGCATTCCATATTTTATTTGCAAAATTTGATGCTTGTTCTAGTTTTTCTGGCATGTATCTTATATCATTTCCCATTGTTGTTCCAGATAATACTGAAAATCTTAATGCATCTGCTCCATATTCATCTACTACATCTAATGGATCTACTCCATTTCCAAGTGTTTTAGACATTTTTCTTCCTTGGCTATCACGAATTATTCCATGTATTAATACATCTTTAAATGGTACTTTATCTGTAAATTCTAAACCTTGAGACATCATTCTAGATACCCAAAATGTTATAATATCAAATCCAGTAACTAACACATTTGTTGGATAAAATCTTTTATAATCTTCATTTTCTTTATTTGGCCAGCCAAGTGTTGAAAATGGCCATAAAGCTGAGCTAAACCATGTATCTAATGTATCTTCATCTTGATGTAAATGTGTACTTCCACATTTTTTACATTTTTCAGGTTTTGTTTTAGATACATTAATTTCATTACATTCTTCACAATAATATGCTGGAATTCTATGTCCCCACCATAGTTGACGAGATATACACCAATCTTGAATATTATCTAGCCAATGAAAATATTGTTTTTCATATCTTTTAGGTATAAATCTAGTTTCATTATTTCTTACTGCATCTGCTGCTCTTTTTGCTAAATCATTCATTTTTACAAACCATTGTGTAGAAATTTTAGGTTCAATTGTATGTTTACATCTTTCACATTTTGCAACATTATGAACATATTCTTCTTCTTTAACTAAAGCTCCTAATTCTTTTAATTTTTCAACTATTAATTTACGAGCTTCTAATAATTCCATACCTTTATATTCTGGAACTAAATCTCCCATTTTAAAGTTTTCATCAAATACTTCTATAACATCTAAATTATGTCTTAAACCAGCTTCATAATCGTTCATATCATGTGCTGGTGTTATTTTAACGCAACCTGTTCCAAAGTCTTTTTCTACAAATTCATCTGCTATAATTGGTATTTCTTTATTCATTATTGGTAAAATACATGTTTTTCCTACTAAATTTTTATATCTATCATCATCAGGATGAACTGCAACTGCTGTATCTCCAAGCATTGTTTCTGGTCTTGTTGTTGCTACAATTATATATTCATCTTCAGTTCCTGTTATTTTATATTTAATATGCCATAAGTAAGATGGTTCTTCTTTATATTCTACTTCTGCATCTGATATTGATGTATTACAACTTGTGCACCAATTAACCATTCTTTTGCCTTTATATATTAGACCTTTTTCATATAATTGTACAAATTGTTCTAATACTGCATCTGACATCCCTTCGTCTAATGTAAATCTATTTCTATCCCAATCACAAGAGCATCCAAGTTTTCTTTGTTGTTTTTGAATTATTCCACCATATTCATGAGTCCAATCCCATGCTTCTTCTAAGAATTTTTCTCTTCCTAAATCTTGTTTTGTTTTTCCTTCTTTAGCTAATTTTTGTACTACTTTCATCTCTGTAGATATAGCTGCATGATCAGATCCTGGAAGCCATAAAGTATCATATCCTTGCATTCTTTTAAAACGAATTAAAACATCTTGTATTGTTCCATCTAATGCGTGTCCCATATGTAATTTACCTGTTACATTTGGTGGTGGCATCATTATACAGTATGGCTCTTTGTTTTTATCCATACTTGGTTTAAAATATCCTTTTTCTTCCCACTCGTTATATAATCTTTCCTCAAAATCTTTTGGATTAAATTTATCATTTAATTTTTTCTTTTCCATTTATATTCCTCCTAATCATAAAATTTTACTTTATATTTACAATTAAATTTTTCATTTGGATTTAATGTTAAAATATTTTCTTTATTTTCAAAAATACCATCTGAATCTACTTTATCTGCTGTATTAAACCATGGTTCTATACAGACAAATGGTGCTCCTTTTTTAGACCAAATTGCTAAGTATGGAAATCCTGTAAAATCAAAGTCTAATACTTTTTTATTTGTTTTACTATTTATCAATGAAACTATTTTTGAATTTATATTTTTCATAATAATTGCATCTTCATCAAATATGTTTTCATGTAATCTAATTTTATTATTGTTCATAATATTTTCAAATCTATTATTTGATAATAAACCATTTTCTAATTTTAAAAATTCTATATTTTCTTCTTTTTCATCAAATTCAATTTCATAATCTCCACTAGAATAATCACATAAAAAAGCAGGATGACCTCCTAAACCAAATAACATTTTTTTATTATCTTTATTTATAACTTCATATTCTGTAATTAAAGTATTGTCTTCTACAATATGTGTTATATATAATTCAAATAAAAATGGATATTTTTTTAATGTTTCTTCATTTGATTTTAAAAGATATTTATGTTTTAAATTACTTTTTTCAATTTCTTCAAATTCCATATCTCTTGCAAATCCATGTTGTGACATTTGATACTCTTTTCCATATATTATTGTTCTTCCTTCTTTTATTTGACCTACAATTGGAAATAATACTGGTGCATGTCTATTCCAAAACAAATTTCCTTGATGTAATTTTTCTTTTCCATCAAGTTTTATACTTATAAGTTCTGCTCCAGATTTTTTACTATCTATTTGTAACATAATTACTCCTTTCTGTATAAATACAAAAAACTCGCCCCTACTTAATAAGGGCGAGTTTATTCTCACGGTACCACCTTAATTTATAAATTTAAAATTTATATCTTAATTAGCCTTTAACGCTGCTTATGCGAATATACCTAAATTAGCATTTCTCAGTATATTAACTCCAAAGCTACCTTCAATTTACCTTTATTTAAGAAGCTTACAGCTATAACTTCTATTCTCTAAAAACAAGTATAAATTTACTCCTCTTTTTCATCGTTTTTTTATTTCTATATATTATTACACATTTTAAATTAAAAATCAATATTTATTTGTAATCTTATTATTATCTTTATACTTCTTAGTATTTTTTGTTTATTAAAAAAGATACCCTCTTTTTCTATCTTTCGTTCTATTATAGTACTAGTTCATGATTTTTTGGTATCATAAAAATAACTGTGTAACTATTTTTTATTTACACAGTTATTCTTATATTTAAATATTTTTAAGTAATTTTAATTTACTCGGTTTCTACTAATTGGTATGGTGTTTCTTTTTCACCAGTCCCACTTATTATAGGTAATTCATCTTTTAATTTGAAACATAATCTAAATCCTTTTTCCCCCAAGCTTTGTGGACAAGCAAACTCATCGTTCCAAGTATCACCAGCACGAACATAGTCAATTTTATTATCCTCAACAAAAAACACAAGGCAATAATCTCCGTTTTCGTATGAAGAGTCGAGTTCCATCATGAGCCAGTAAGAAGAATTTTGACTATCTAGACAATTTGATGCAACGAGCTGAGAACAATCTGAAACATCATCAATTTTCCTTTCATGGAGAATGATAGGATCACCTGTTATCGGGTCGCTACCTAAAAATCTCACCAAGTCAGAGATAGAGTCATTTAAATATTTATCTAAATCGAATTCCTCAAAATAATAGGTCCAATAAGTACCATAAACACCAGTACTTATTTCATGTTTTTCTTCTGTTACTGAACAAGATACCAATTGAACTCCAAAATCAGTCTCATTTTGCGAATTATATGAAGTATCATATAATACTCTACAAGGTATCTTTACATTTTTACCATCACTATTCTTATATACATAATCTACATAGTCTCCTACTACTAGTTCTGATGTGTTTGTTGCAATTTGTTTTGGTTTTGATGGACTACTATTTTTTGATATTGGAAAATTAAGTAAAACTTTTGGATTTTCATCATTACTTGTTTTATAATATTTTAATGCCCAATTATTATCTGTACTTTCTTCTGCTATTTTTATACCTACTTCTTGTGTTGAGGCTAATTTTGTTATATTTGCTGCTTTTAAGTTTGCTTTTTCTATTACATATACATCTCCTGTTTCTTTTGATGTTCCTTTTCCTAATGTTGCCTCTCCTAATTTTGCTTTTGGTATTACATAACTTTCTTTTGGATTTTCTGAATCATATTCTGTTAAATATCCATTTTGTCCTAAATAATCAATTATTGTTGCAGCTTCGCTTCCTTCTGGTGTCTTCTTTTCTAATTCATATTCAGCTATTGCTAACAATACTTGTTCTTTTACTTCTGCATGTGATGCTTCTTCTCTTGCTGATACTGCTCTATTTAGTATCCCATTTTCTCCTGTTAGCATTGCTATACTTACTCCTGCTAAAATTAAAAGAACTATAATTGTTATTACTAATGCTATTAATGTTATTCCTTTATATGATTTTAATCTTTTATTCATATAAATTCCTCCTCTTTAGTTTTTTATAGTATATATTAAACTTCTTATTCTTTCAATAGTTGTAACACAATTGTAATATAAAAAAGGTAGGGAGATTTCTCCCTACCCCCCACCATTAATTAACAGTAGGACGGTAAAATACCGATGCAAGTATCCTATAGCTCTATTTATTAATGGTGTCCCCTCAAAGCATTAAAGAGTAATATATTTATATCATACTTTTCTATATTTGTCAATATTTTTTTGTTTACATATCTTTTCTAAATAATTCTATAAAGTTTTCTTTTTAAATATCTCTTTTATTTTTTCTTTTTATAATTAACAATATTTTAACATAAAAAAAAGCAGGGAGTAAACTCCCTGCCCCACCATTAACTAACTCTTTGGGAACAGGAAATGAATTTCTATTTCGTTTATCACTACTTTAGGTATACCGAACCGAAACTTATACATTATTTATTGTTAATGGTGGTCAAATAAAACTTGTAATAATATATTTATATCATACTTTTCTATATTTGTCAATATTTTTTTGGTTTACATAGCTTTTCTAAATAATTCTATAAAGTCTTCTTTTGAAACATCTCTTGGATTTCCTGGTTTACATGGGTCTTCCATTGCTTTATCAGCTAACATTTCAAAATCTTCTTCTTTTGCTCCATAATCTTTTATAGTCTGTGTTATTCCTACAGATTTTCCAAGTTCTGAAAGCATCCATACAAATGTATTTATAACATCTTGATCATTTAAGTTTGCTGCATCTGGTCTTCCGATATTTACTAATATTTCTCTAAATCTATCAGCACATACTTCTCCATTAAATCTCATTACTATTGGAAGTAACATTGAGTTTGCTATACCATGTGGTGTATCATAAACTGCACCTAATTGATGTGCCATTGAGTGAACAATTCCAAGTCCAACATTAGAAAATCCCATACCAGCTATATATTGTGCCATTCCCATCATTTCAATAGCTTCCTCATTTTTTTCGTTTACAGCTTGTGGTAAATATTTAAATATCATTTGAATTGCCTTCATATGAAACATATCTGACATTTCATTATGTGCTTTTGTTATATATCCTTCAACAGCATGTGTTAAAGCATCCATTCCAGTTGCTGCTGCTAATGATTTTGGCATAGATGCCATAAGTTCTGAATCTACAATTGCTAAAATTGGTATATCATTAGGATCTACGCATACCATTTTTATTTTTCTATCTTCATCTGTTATAACATAATTTATTGTTACTTCTGCAGCAGTTCCTGCTGTAGTTGGCAATGCAATTATTGGCATACCTTTATTTACAGTATTTGATGGTCCATTTAAAGATTTAATATCAGCTCTATCAGGATTTGTCATAACTATTGATATTCCTTTTGCTGTATCAATACTAGATCCTCCTCCAACAGCAACTATCACATCAGCTCCTGACTCTTTACATGCTTCTACTCCATCTGTAACATTTTTTATTGTTGGATTTGGCTTAATTTCTGAATATAATGAATATTTGATTTTTGCATCATCTAATATATCTTCTATTTTTTTAGTTACACCAGCTTCTACTAAAGACTTATCACTTACTAAAAAGACTTTTTTAAATCCTCTCTTTTTTATTTCTTCAGCAAGTTCTGCTCTTGCTCCTTTTCCAAAATATGATGTTTCATTTAAAACAAATTTTGTAGACATACTACATTCCTCCTTTGAATTTTATATTAAAAACCTTAAAGGTATTTTAATTAAATTTAATCACCTAAACATATTCCTATGTTTCTTGCTGTTTTTACTAAATCATGATCCATTGTAACTTTTCTTATATTACTTACTGATGTATTTCCTGATACTGCACCTATTTCTTTATTTTCTCCAACAACATCTTCTAATGATACTGAATCTAATTTTCCATCTTTTATTACTGCTAAAGTTCCAAATTTTCCTTCTAAAGCTAATTCCATTGCTTTTGCACCATATTTTGTAGATAAAACTCTATCAAATGCTGTAGGAGTTCCTCCTCTTTGCATATATCCTAAAGTTGTATTTCTTGCTTCTAGCCCTGTTAATTCTTCTAATTGTTTAGCTACTACTTGTCCTATTCCTCCAAGTTTTGTATTATCAACTCCTGCTCCATTATTTCTAGTATTTGCAACTGTTATTGTTCCTCCTTTTGGAGCAGCTCCTTCTGCAACAACTACAACACTAAAGCTTTTTCCTTCTTGTTTTCTTTCATTTATTTTTTCTACAACTTTATTTATATCATATGGTATTTCTGGTATTAATGCTACATCTGCACCACCTGCTATTGCTGATTCTAATGCAATCCATCCAGCATATCTTCCCATTACTTCTAAAACCATTATTCTATGATGTGTTTCTCCTGTAGTATGAAGTCTATCTAATGCTTCTGCTGCTACTGAAACTGCTGTATTATATCCAAAAGTTATCTCAGTACAAGCAACATCATTATCTATTGTTTTTGGAACTCCAATTACATTAACACCTTTTAAAGAAAAATCTCTAGCTGATTTTTGTGTTCCATCTCCTCCTAGAGTAAATATACAATCAAATCCATTTTCTTTTATGTTTTTTACACATATATCAGATAAATCCTTATATAATACTTCTCCATTTTCTTCTACTTTATAATTAAATACATTTGCATTTGTAGAAGATCCAATTATTGAACCACCTTTTGGTAAAATTCCAGATGCTGGTTCATCATTTGAAGTACTTAACTTTTCAAATTCATTTTTTAATAAACCATTATATCCATCTATAATACCATAACATTCAACACCATTATTTTCTGCTGTTTTTACTATTGCTCTTATAACTGCATTAAATCCTGAAACATCTCCTCCATTTGCTAATATTGCAACTTTTTTTAACATTATTATTCCTCCTAATATTTCTATTTTTTCTGTACTTATTATACCAATAATGAAATTTTTTACAACACTTTTTTTAATATATTTTTTATTTTTGACATTATTTACATAAAATGGTATAATATAATTATATATATATTTATACATTTTTCCTTGGGTAATTTTTACCTATAATCAATAATTAGGGAGGTAATCTTTATGAAAAAAAATGCAACTTTATTGAAAAAGGAAACGACCCATACTGAATATACTTTGTCCATAGAAAACGATTCTATGACTGTGTATCGGGTCAAAATAACACGTTCAAAACCTTATGACATAATCATCTCAAAATCAGAAAATACAACAAAATATGATTTAAGAGAAGTTTCTAAAGAAGAACTTTTTGAATTAAGGGCAAGCAAAAAGCCTGGAGTTGTCATTAAACAAATGGATCATCTGTATTATACTGAAGTACCTTTCAGGTTCAATTTACGCAATATGAGAATCACGCATGGTAATCACTTATGTGGTTGTTGTAGCAGATGCAGTGCGTCAAGAGAACCTGGCAAAGGATGTTTGATGATTATGGAAAGACCTATAGAGTCTTATACTTTATCAAATGTGTCTAGAATTTATTTAAGAAACTTAAAAGATTCTAGTCGTATAGAAAAATATCCTTTTATAATGTTAGGTATTGAAAGTTTTAATGTTCATTTAAATTCTTGTGTTATTATCAATTGTAGCACATATACGAATTCTAAAAGATCTGATAAAAAAGATGATAATGACGACATTGAATCAAGTAAAAGTACTTCAACTTTTTGGGATACTGTATCGTTTTGAACATGTTCAAAGGGACTTAACTTATAAGTCCCTTTTACGTTATTATTTATTTGTTATATGTATATTATTAATATCAGCATTTAATTCTCTTGAAATAATATTTTGAATTTGAGCAATTTCTTCTTGTGATAAATTATCTGCTTCAATAATTACACTTACACTATCGCCATTTACAAATATAACATTATTTTCAAATCCTTTTGTTGATATTAGATTTTCACAAATCATTATACCATTTTTTATTTCATTAATTTTAGAAATCTCTTGTGTTGCTGTAGTCTTTTGTGTTTCTGATGAATTAGTATTATTTAATATATTTTGATATGATTCAATCATTTGTGAATACATTGTTTCTCTTTCTAATTTTGACTTTGTAAAATATTCATTTGAAACATTACTACTTGTTTCTTCAGTATCTTCACTAATTGTATTTGTATCTTCTACTATGTCATTACTACTTACTAATTTTGCATCACCTATATCTGCAATTTCATTAGTATCAATTATACCTGCATCTGATGAAGTTTCTACTAATTTATTATTTTGAGAAGTATAATTTAAATATCCAGCAGCAACTAACATTAAAGCTATTACATAGATAATTATTTGATTATTTTTTAATATTTTCATAAAAAATCCTCCTTTAATTATTTTTCATTTCAAATACTTGAATTTTGTGAGTAGCAAGACCTGTAACTGCTTCTACAGCAGAAACAATATTTGCTTTTACATTTACACTAGATGCACCTTGTGCAGTAATTATTGCACCTTCAATTTTTGGATTTATAATTTTTTCAGTAACTGGTGTTTTTTGTCCATTATCTTCATTATATACAACTTCTTTTTGTGTATCAGTTTCTTGTATCGTTCTTACTCCACCTGATGTATCTGTTTCTTCTGTTGAACTTTGTTTTGTATTTTCATTATACATAGCAACAACCTTATTTGTTTCCGAATAATTAATAAAAACGCTTACATTACCTACTCCATCTATACTTTTTAATATTTTTTCTAATCTTTCTTCTAAATTTGTATTGTTACTATCTTGATTACTATTATTTGTTGCTAACTGCTTTCCAGAATAATTTTGTTCACTATTTTTTGTTTCTTCTTCTGTATTCCAAATATTATTTATAGCTATTATTGTTATTATAAGTATAATTATAAAAACAACTAAACTTTCTATTTTCTTTTTATTACTCGCTTCTTTGTTTATTTGTATTAAATTTTTAATCTTATCTATAAACATATTTCCTCCTTTAATCTTTTGTTATAATTATATTTTTTATATCTACTTGATAATAATTACTTAGAATTTTTCTTAATTCAGCAATTTGCAAATCAGAAACTTCATTTTCACTTTTTTTACTTTTTTCTTCCGAATTTATAAATTTTTCTAATCCAACATTTATCTCTACTTTTTCAACTTTACTAATATTGCTATTTTCATTTTTACTATTTTCTGTATTTTTTGTATCTTTTGATATTTTTAAAGTTATTTTATTAATTCCTTTATTTTCTGAATTTTGATCTAAAATAGCATCTACTTTGCAACTATTTACAATATATCCTTCCTCATTTACTTTATTTTTTATATCTTTTTCTAATTCATTTATATATAACTCTTCTAGTCTTTTATCCATTGATTCTTGATTTACATTAACATCTGATGAAACTTTAGAAGAAGCATACTTTTCTAAATCAAATTCTTCAAAATTAAAATACTGTTTATTATTTATAGCTGGTGATATTATATTAAATAATATATACATACCAATTATCATTTTTATGTATTTCTTACTTTTATTTTCTGGCAAAATCATTTCAATAATTGTTGCAATTATCACTGCTATAATTATCTGTTCTGCCCATGAACTTAAAAAATCAATCATATTTTCCTCTTTATCTATACATCATTCCACTATTAGATATTTTAATAACTAATGTCACGCCAATAATTAGCATAACTGATATTGAGCATAAAATTGCAAGTAATATCTTAAAAATACTTCCCATTTCAGATAATAACTTTACTATTTTTTCATCTGATATTGGTTGTATTATACCTGATAATAAATTATATGATATTGTTATAACCGAAAGCTTAAGTATTGGAATTATGCATATACCTATTATTATAATTACTCCAACAACTCCAATTGCATTTTTTAAAACAACTCCACAGCCTAAAACAGTATCAACAGCATCACCTAATATTTTTCCAACTACTGGTATCATCGTAGATACAGCAGCTTTTGTTGTTTTTGCAGTTATACCATCTACACTACTACTTAATGTTCCTTCTAAAGAAATAACACCTACAAATAATGTTAAAACTATTCCTAAAAACCATACTACTCCAGATTTTAAAAAACTTGAAATTTTATCTATCTGTACTTTATCTGATATTTTAGATATAATTGATAAAACTGTAATAATCAGTACTAGTGGTATTAATATATCTTGTATCATATTTCCTATAAAATTTATCATAAAAAGTATTATAGGTTCTAATAATCCACTTGTAACAACACTACCTGTATAAACCATAAGTGTAATAAGCATTGGAACTAACATATTCATAAATCCTACTAAATTTTGTGATGTGTTCTTTACACTATCTACTATACTAGAAAAATTAGACATTATTATTGTAACAATTAAAATATATTGTACATAATAAATAATCTCAGATATATTTTTATTTTCCAATCCATCACTTATTGATTTTAAAACACTATGTATTACAACAATTACTAAAATACTAATTAGTGTTTTTATAGTTGATTTAACTTCTAAACCTAATAAATTTATTATTTTTTTTAATATTGTACTATTATCTATATCTCCTTTTATTGCATTATTTAATAATTCTGATATTTCAATATCTTCAAAAAAGTCTCCTGTATATTCTTCTACTTCTTTTATAAAATCAGATATTCCAAAAATTTCTTTTTGTTCTGTCATTACTTCATTATCTACAGCATAGCTACTGCTAGTTATTATACATATAAATATTATTGCAAAATATACTGCTTTTTTCATTTGTGCTCCTTTTTTAAGGAAGAATATTAATAATAATTTCTAGTAAATTCGAAATTATTGGTATAGACAATGTTATTATAATTATTTTACTTCCTATTTCTATTTTACTTGCAATTGCACTTTCTCCAGAATCATTACATATACTTACAGCAAATTCTGATAAAAATGCAATTCCTGTTATCTTAAGTAATATTCCTAAAAAATTATTATTTATAGATACTTTATTAGAAATAGACTCTAATAAAGCTATCACACTTGTAAGCTTGTCTATAATTAAACTTAATATTAAAATTCCAGATATTAAAGATACATATATTGCAAATTCAGGTTTATATTGTTTTATGATAATTATTAATATTAGAGAAACTAATCCTATACCTATTATTTTTATAATATCCATATTAACCTCTCTACAAATTAAAAATAGTCCTTACAGTATTAAATAATGTACTTATTTCTTTAATTACCATAGTAAGCACTATTACTATTCCTGCTAAAGTTGTCATCATTGCTTGATCTTCTCTCCCTGCTCTAACTAATACTTGATGAAGTACAGCTACTAATATTCCTATTGCTGCTATTTTAAATAATAAATCTATATTCATTTTTTCCTCCTAATTTAAATTAATATTATTACTATTGCTAATCCAACAACTGTACCTAATGTTTTGTATAATTTTTCATTTTTTTGCCTATCATTTTCTGCTTTTTCTATTTGTACATCTATAAAATTATTTGTAAGTTCTATTTCACTTACTTGTCCTTCTATGTCTGTTTTTCCAAGAAGTTTTCCCATATTTTTTATAATATTTTTATCTTCAGTATTTAAGTTTATTTTACTTTCATCAATTGCTTTATTCCATGCATCTTGTGTATTCATTTTTCTCATATTTTGGCTTGTGTTTATAAATATTGTAGTTACATTACTTTGAGAATTATTAAATATCTCAGTAAATATTTCTTGAAGTGGCTGATATGTAAATTTAATTTTGTTTTCTAATATGTTTAAACAATTTCTAAATTCTTTAAGTTCTGTTACTCTATCTTTATATTTTTTTGAAATTAAAAGTCCTATCCAAATAGAAATTCCAAGTATTATGCTTAAAATAACATATTTTATCATTAGCATCTAAATCACCTTGTCCTTTTTATTATTTATCTATATATTATATTCACACAATTTATATTT
This sequence comes from uncultured Clostridia bacterium, assembly GCA_947627935.1. Classification (GTDB taxonomy): domain Bacteria; phylum Bacillota; class Clostridia; order TANB77; family CAG-508; genus CAG-269. The sequence continues at coordinate 16,907 of CANQXY010000019.1, forward strand.
AGAACTAAAATAAATAAAAGTAAGGAATTCCTTACTTTTCAATTATTTGAACATATTCTTTTGTGTCTTTGTCTAAAGTATATACTTTATCAATATTTCCTTTAATATTTGTATCTAGAAAAATTAGTCTTTCAAATATATTTTTTCTTATTAGTTCAGAAATTGCTGGATTTAAATTAATTTCTTCTAAATTACCACCATGTGCAGTAAAAATTCCTTTAATTCCACAACATATAGCATAATTTATAGCTTCTATATCTTCTTTATTTCCTATTTCATCACAACTTATTATTTGTGGTGACATTGATCTAATTAACATTTGCATACCTTTTGATTTCGAAATATTATCTATTACATCTGTTCTAATACCTATGTCATTTTGTGGTATTCCTTTATACATTGCTGCAATTTCTCCTCTTTCATCTACTAATCCAATTGTTTTTCCCTTAAAATCTATTTGTTTTATTCCATTACTAATTTTTCTTATTAAATCTCTTAATATTGTTGTTTTACCACATCCTGGAGGAGATATAATAAGTGTATTATATATATTATTTTTTGGTATATTTATTACATAACTTAATAAATTATTGCTACAATCTATTTTTTCTCTTGCAATTCTAAAATTAAGACTAGAAATATATGTTATATTAACAATTTTTTGTTCTTCCATAACAACATTTCCAGTTAATCCTATTCTGTGTCCACCTTTAATTGTAATAAATCCCTCACATATTTGTTTTCTATATGAATATACTGAATTTTCACATATTTTTTCAAATATTTCTAATATTTCTTTTTCTGAAACTATATATTTTAATATTTTGTTATCGTTTTCAGCTTTTATAATAATTGGTTTGTTATTTCTTATTCTTATTTCTTCTATTTGTTCATATAAATCATCATATTTTAGTAATAATTTATTTATTTCTTTTTTTATTGCATCAGGGAAATACTCTAATACTTGATTTACTTCTTTCAATAGCTTGTCCTCCAAATAAAAAAATAAAAAGCACTATATTATATGCTTTTTATTTTATATTTAGAACTATTTTTATTGTTCCCAGTTGTGATAAATTTCTGATACATCATCTAAATCTTCTAATCTTTCAATTAAGTTTTCCATTCTTTCAGCACCTTTTTCATCTAAAGCAACTGTTGTTGTTGGAACCATTTGAACTTGTGCTTCTAAAAACTCTAAACCTGCTTCTTCTAATTTTTCACGCACTTGTGTAAAATCAGATGGGTCTGTTGTTATTTCATATATTTCTTCATCTGAATTAAAGTCTTCTGCTCCACTTTCTATTGCAAGCATCATTAATTCTTCTTCATCCATACTTGTAGAAGATTTTTCTATTACTATAATTCCTTTTTTATTAAACATATATGACACACATCCTGTTGTTCCTAAATTTCCTCCTGCTTTATCAAATACATGTCTTACATCTGCTGCAGTTCTATTTTTATTATCTGTTGATGCTTCTACTATTACTGCAACTCCATTTGGTCCATATCCTTCATATACAATTTCTTCATAATTTTCATTACTTGTAGATGCTTTTTTAATTGCATTATTAATTGTATCATTTGGCATATTTGCTGCCTTACATTTAGCTATAACACTTTTTAGCTTTGAATTTCCAGCAGGATCTGGCCCACCTTCTTTAACTGCAATTAATAATTCTCTTCCTAATTTAGTAAATATTTTTCCTCTTGCTGCATCTGCTTTTCCTTTTTTTGCTTGAATATTATGCCATTTTGAATGTCCTGACATCTTTCTCCTCCTTTATATTTTCTTATAATAAACTTATTTACTCTAATATTTTATCACACTTTCTTTAATTTGTGTAGGTTTTTATAAATATTATCAATATTACTTCTTATTTTTTTATAATATCTTTAATAACTTCACCTGCAATTATTAATCCTGCTACTGATGGAACAAATGATATGCTTCCTGGCACTTGTTTTTTTGTAGTAGAATCTTTTAAACTTTCTTCTTGTTTAATAGGTTCTTCTTTTGAATATACAACTTTTAATTTTTTTATTCCTCTAGCACGTAATTCTTTTCTCATAACCTTAGCAAGTGGACATATACTTGTTTTATATATATCTGTTACCTCAAATTTTCTTGGGTCTAGTTTGTTTCCTGTTCCCATACTAGATATTATAGGTATATTTAATTTATTTGCTCTTAATACTAATTCTATTTTTGCAGTAACAGTATCTACACTATCTACAATATAATCAACTGTTTTATCTAATATATCTTTACTATCTGGCATAAAAAATTCTTGATATATTTCTACTTTTGCATTTGGATTTATTTCTAGTATTCTTTCTTTCGCAACTTCAACTTTGTATCTTTCAATTGTATTTCTTGTTGCAATTATTTGTCTGTTAAGATTTGTTAGGCATATTTTATCATGATCAACTAATATAAAATTTTCTATACCTGCTCTTACTAATCCTTCTACTACAAAAGAACCTACTCCTCCAATTCCAAAAATAGCTACTTTTGACTTATGTAGTTTTTCTAATGCTTGTTTTCCAATTAATAGTTCTTCTCTTGAAAACTGATCTGGCATTTTTTCTCCTTTATTAATATAATAATTTTTTCTATCTTAAAATTATACATCTTATTTAACTATAATGTCAATATAAGAAAACATGTAATAAAACCTAAAATTTAATTTGTATATTAGATATTTTTTTGTCAAAAATATAAATATGAATAGATTATTTTTAATGAGAAATCCTGATTTATTTCAAGGAGAAAAATATTTAAATAAAACTAAGAATTATTTCGAGGGCTGGTATTTTAAAAATTCAAATAATTTAGAAACAATTTCATTTATCCCTGGAACAAATATAGATAAAAATAAAAAAGCCTTCATACAAGTTATTACAAATAATGAATCTTTTTTTATAAATTATGATATTACAAAATTTGAATTTGGAATTAATCCATTTTATATAAAAATAGATAATAACATATTTTCAAAAGAAGGAATTTCTATAGATATTAAAGATATTAATCAAAATTTAGTTATTACCGGAAATATCAAATATTTAAATAATATCAATATTAATACTAATATATTAAGTCCTAATATAATGGGTCCTTTTTCTTATGTACCATTTATGGAATGTAATCATGCTATATTAAGTATAAAAAACAATGCTACAGGTATGATAAAAATTAATAATAGAAAATTAGAGTTTAATAATGATAATGGTTATATAGAAAAAGATTGGGGCTGTTCTTTTCCAAAATCATATATTTGGTGCCAAGGTAATAATTTTAAAAATTCAAATGCTAGTTTTATGCTTTCAATAGCAGATATACCTTTTAAATTGTTTAATTTTAGAGGTATTATTTGTGTTCTTATAGTAGGAAACAAAGAGTTTAAGTTTACAACTTATAATAATACTAAATTATTACAATATGATATAAAAAAAGATTTTTTAAATATTACTTTAAAGAAAGGTCCATATCTTTTAAATATACAATCTAAAAAATGTTTTGGACAAAAATTATCAGCACCTGTAAAAGGAAAAATGGAAAAAGATATTTTTGAAAGTGTTTCTTCTGTAATTGATATAACACTAAAGAAAAATAATACAATAATTTTCTCTGATACAAGTAATAATTGTGGTTTAGAAATTGTTTAATACTTTATCCTAACTTATCTCCATTTTCTACTTTTTCATCAGGTGTAATTAAGACAACACCATTTTTACTATATGTTCCTAATACTAAAACTTCTGACATAAAGTCTGCAATTTGTCTTGGTTTAAAATTTATAACTGCTAATACTTGCTTTCCAATTAAATCTTCTAGCTTATATTTTTCAGTAATTTGAGCAGAAGATTTTTTTATACCTATCTCATTTCCAAAATCAATTTCTAATTTATAAGCTGGTTTTTTTGCTTTTTCAAATTCTGTTGCATTAATTATAGTTCCAACTCTAATATCTAATTTCATAAAATCTTCAAACACTGCCATATTATCATCTTCTTTCTAGATTTTTATATAATATTCAAAATAGATAAGGTATTTTCCTTATCTATTTTTTATTTAATTAACAAAATTATTATATATATTAATTAAATTATTTTCATCCTTAAATTTATTTTCCATTGGACACATACCAGTTTTATCATTATTTTGAATAAATTCTACTTTTTTATTGTATTCATATTTTATATTATTTTCTTCTAAAATTGGTATTACAAGTTTACTTATTGTATCTGCATATATTTCTTTAACCCCAGCAATTGTTAAAATACTACCTGCAACTTTTCCTATTACTTTGTCAGCTATTGTTGCATCTTTTAAAGCATTTTTATTTTCTTTTAGTATAGATACAATATCTTCTACTCTTTTATTATAATATTCTTTGCAATTTCCATCTTTGAATAACACTACTAAACTTGCATTATTTTCATATAGTTTTTGTTTTACAATTTCTATATTACTCATTTTTCAATTTTAACCTTTCACTTATAATCTTTGCTATAAATGGAATAAATAATAATTGTATTATTATTCCTGGCATTCCTGTTTTTATTGATTCTATTACTGAAATTCCATAAGTTTTAAATTGTAATACATTAATAGCAAAAAATAATGTTCCTGCATATAAAATTCTTCCTAAAATAATTGTTGCAATTAAAGAAATATAACTACTAAATTTCTTATTAAATAATCCTAATAAAATTGCATATATTACAAGTTCTATCAACATATATGGTAGTCTCTCTATCGTTGGCATACCTGTTAATAAATAACTAGATATTACAGAAGTTCCTGCAACTATTATACTACTTGTAATTCCAAATGATAGTGCTGCAATTAAAACTGCAATATGCATTGGTAAAAATGTTGCACCTGCACTACTTCCTGCTAATATATGGAATATTCTAGGTAATGCAATTCCTATTCCACTTAATAATATTGTACCAATAATAAATTTAACTTTTCTATTTGATAGTATTTCTACTATTTTTTTATTCTTAATTAAATTATCTACTTTTTCCATAGTATATTCCTCCTTAAAAATTAATCTATATATACTAATTCATAATTAGTAGTTCCTATTCCTAATTCTTCAGCATGTTCTACTGTACGAATTCCATGCTTTTCTTCTATTCTATCTATTAATCTTTGTTTTCCTTCATCTTCTGAATTATATACAAAATCTAAGCTTGCTTTATCAATTGCTACTGGATCAAGTGATGCTGTTATTCCTATATCTGCCATACAAGGTGCTTCTGGATTACTGTCACAATCACAATCAATTGAAAGATTATTTATTACATTTATATATACTATATTTCCTTTCATGTAATCTATTACTGATTCATCTGCTTCTGCCATAGATTCTAGAAAATGATCTTGCTCTGGTAGATTTTGCCATAATTCATCTGGAATTTTTGTTTTTCCAGCAGTATGAATCCATGTTTTTCCTGCTGATGAAGCTACACCTATTGACATATTTTTAAGAGCTCCACCAAATCCTCCCATAGCATGTCCTTTGAAATGTGATAGCATAAGCATAGAATTATAATTTGCTAAATGGTTTCCTACATAATTTTCTTTTAAATGTAATCCATTTCTTACTGGCAATGCCATATCACCATCTTCATCCATAATATCTACTTTTGCAATATCCATAAATCCATGTTCTTTAATTGCTTTCCAATGTTCTTCTGTTGTATTTCTTCTTCCACTATATGCTGTATTACATTCTACAATAGTTCCGTTTAGCTTATTTACTAAATCTTTAATTAGATTTGGATTTAAAAAATTGTGTCCTCCTGGTTCTCCTGTTGATATTTTAACAGCAACTTTCCCTGTTAATTCTTTTCCGAACAGCTTCATAAATTTTAATTAAGCTTTCTGGAGTAATGTTTTTTGTAAAATAAACTTTTGATTTTTCCATATTCATGTTTCCTTTCTTATATAAATTATATATTATAATAATCTTTATCTTCTACAGGTTCACACCATTCGTTTGATGTTTCTTCTCCTGGAACTTCTACTGCAATATGACTAAACCAATTATCTTTTTTAGCCCCATGCCAATGTTTTACATTTGCAGGTATTACTACTACATCACCTGGTTTTAGACTTTGTGGTTCTTTTCCTTTTTCTTGATACCATCCTTCGCCTTCAACACATATAAGAATCTGTCCTCCACCACTTTTAGCATGATGTATATGCCAATTGTTTCTACATCCTGGTTCAAATGTTACATTTGCAAGAAATACTGAAGACTCTCCTGGTTTTGTTAATGGCTTTAAATAAGAATTACCTTTAAAATATTGTGCATATGCAGTATTTGGATCACCCATTCCAAATATTCCACCATGTTCTTGTATTATTTCATCATCTGAATATACTTCATTTATTAATGGAAAAGCACTCCAAGCTTTTGGCCAACCTGAATAAAATGCAAGTTGTGTTACAATTTCAACTGCTTCTTCTTTTGTTATTCCATGTTCTTTTCCTAATATTAAATGAGACTTTAATTGTGGAAATAATCCTTGTGCCATTAAAGCAGATATTGTTATCATACTTCTATCTCTTAAAGATAACTTGTCTTCTCTACTCCATATTTCTCCAAATAATACATCATCATTAAGTTCTGCAAATTTTGGAGCTAATTTACCTAGATTTTCTCTACCTGCTGTTTGTTTTTTCATAGCATACCTCCTAATATTTATCACTTTTTATTATTTTAACAATTCAAAACTATAAATGCAATAAAATTTTATCTTTAATGTTTAATTTGTATAAAATAAGTTGTATTCTAATCATAATATTCTTCACCTAAATAATTATCTTCATTTTCTTCATCTATATTTATCTTTTGCTTAGATAATCTATCTTTCAATATTTCTAGTAGGTCTTCTTTTTTCATATGATATTTTTCTATAATTAATTCTAAAACTTCTGTATTTTTCTTGCCCATATCATATAAATCTGACATTTCTGATATAATTTCATCTTTATTATCTATACTTAGTCCATTAATAATATCTTCTGATGTCTTAAATCTTCCTGTTGTATCTCTTACAATCTCATATCTTACTCTACTTATATCTGAACTAATAGTAGCATCTAATGAAACAAATCCTCTTGCTCTAAATGTTCTTAAATATGCATATTTTATTCTCATATTCATGTATGCAAATATTCTATGAAGTGCTTCATCTTCAGTATCACTATTTTCTATAATATCTCCTTTATTTTGTAATACATACAATAAATTTTCACTAGCAATATCATCTATCATACTTTTTTTATTATATTTAGTTGCAAAATTTTTACTGCATTTTTGTGATTCTTTTAGCAAAAGATCAGCATATTTTTCTTGAAAATACATAGGTATTGCAGATTTTCCAATGTATATACTATTTCTTTGCATTAATTTATCAATTACATCATTGTTTCCTGTTCTATATGTTTGATAAATTTCACATAATAATTCATATAATGTTACATCATTTTTTTGGCAAATATCTTCTAATTCTTGTTTACTATATTTTCTTGATTCTAGATTTATTTGATATTCTAGTCTTTTAATAATTTCTCTTTTTGTATTGATTCTTGCTTTTCCATTTGGTTTAGATTTTATATATCTATAGCTACTATATGACATTCCTAATATATTTGCAAAATCTGATTCTTTCATCTTATCTTTATATGGTTCATATAAAGATAAAAATTCTGTATAATCTATAGATTTATTAGCATATCCTTTTTCTTTTAAATTATTTTTTATTTCTTCTTCTAATTCTTCTTTTACTTTTTCTGTTTTTAATATTTTTGCTTTCCTATTTAGTTTATATTTTATATAATTATAACTACCATAGGATACTCCTAATATATTTGCAAAATCTGATTCTGTCATTTTATCTCTATATGGTTCATATAAAGATAAAAATTCTGTATAATCTATAGATTTATTAGCATATCCTTTTTCTTTTAAATTATTTTTTATTTCTTCTTCTAATTCTTCTTTTACTTTTTCTGTTTTTAATATTTTTGCTTTCCTATTTAGTTTATATTTTATATAATTATAACTACCATAGGATACTCCTAATATATTTGCAAAATCTGATTCTGTCATTTTATCTCTATATGGTTCATATAAAGATAAAAATTCTGTATAATCTATAGATTCATTAGCATATCCTTTTTCTTTTAAATTATTTATTATTTCTTTTTCTAATTCTTCTTTTACCTTTTCTGTCTTTAATATTTTTGCTTTTTCTGTCTTTAATATTTTTGCTTTTCTATTCGGATTATCTTTTATTTTACTATAGCTACTATATGACATTCCTAATATATTTGCAAAATCTGATTCTTTCATCTTATCTTTATATGATTCATATAAAGATAAAAATTCTGTATAATCTATAGATTTATTGGTATATCCTTTTTCTTTTAAATTTCTTATTATTTCTTTTTCTAATTCTTCTTTTACCTTTTCTGTCTTTAATATTCTTGCTTTTGCATTTGGTATATGTTTTATATTTTGATAGTTAGCATAAGATATTCCTAATATATTTGCAAAATCTCTTTCTTCCATTTTATATTTATATGGTTCATATAAAGATAAAAATTCTGTATAATCTATCGATTTATTGGTATATCCTTTTTCTTTTAAATTATTTTTTATTTCTTCTTCTAATTCCTTATTTACTACTTTTTCGTCCTTTAATATTTTTGCTTTTAGATTTGGTTTATATTTTATAGTATTATAACTACCATAAGCTATTCCTAATATATTTGCAAAATCTCTTTCCGTCATCTTATCT
>CANQXY010000020.1 GCA_947627935.1 uncultured Clostridia bacterium
CAGCACCTTCAGGTGCTGCAATGTTATATGCCCTTATAGGGCAAGTGAAAACCACCCGTTTCACGGGTGGTTATTATATTAACATAATAGTTTACTTTTTCATGCTTATATGATATAATTTTATAGCAACAATATGTTTTTTCATGTATAGGAGGGTTAAAAATGAATACTGTTGAACAACGGAATGACATCAATGAAGGTGAATGTGTAAGAATACAATTTAATACTTTGTATTCAAATCGTGGTTTTTCTTTGAAGGATGCTTCTCTTGAATGTGGAGACATTAATATAGATGGCCCACTTTCAATCGGCGGTAATCTTACTTCAAGAAACATCTGGATTGAAGATGAAGAATTGACTGTTGATGGATACCTTAGAGCACAAGGTGATATTGAAGCAGGTAATATACTTATTTCCGGGTATTGTAACTGCCTTTCAATAAAATCTGCCGGAACTGTGCTTATAGGTAGCAATTGCACATGCGCTTCTATTGAAGCTAATGGTGATGTAGTAATTGATGGTACTTTTTCTTCATCTATTGATAATATCAATGTACCAGAAGGATGTCATGTCTACATCAAAGGCGAACTCAAGAGATGAATAGTATTTTATTAAACCAAAAAACGATAGGTCTTTTCCTATCGTTTTTTCATATAACAAGTAAATCTATAAGCCGGGTTCTGTCGTTTAAAGTAGTCATTTATCTAGGATATATATTACTATATATCTCAAGCCACGCAATTTAAGAAGTTGTCGAGCAGACTTAATCTTCTTATTTAGGTGTTGCTCCAGATGGGGTTTACATTGACCTAATATGTCACCATATTAGCGGTAAGCTCTTACCTTACCTTTTCACCCTTACCAAAAATTTGGCGGTTATTTTCTGTTGCACTTTCCTTAAGGTTTCCCTCACTAGACGTTATCTAGCATCTTTGCTCTATGGAGCCCGGACTTTCCTCTCGTACATCCTTTCGAATTGTACCAGCAACTACTCAATTTACTCTATTAATTATTATATCATATTGAATTAAATTCTTCTAGTAAATTCTTATATTTAATTAAAAAAATATCTTTATCTTTTAAATTAACAGCATTTTGTAATTCATTTAGTAAAATATATCCTTTGTTTATAGTATATGATTTAGTGCCATTTTCAATATTATTTAATATATTAGAATAATTAGATATAGCTTGTCTTATAAGTTCTCCTATTTTATTCCAATTTCCAGTATCAATTAAACTATATGCATTAATAACATTTGTTTTTGTTCTTATCAAATTAGTATATATTGAATCTGTAGAAACTAATTCTAAATATCCAGGTAAATAACCATATAAGTTTGATAAATGTGTTAATGTTTCTTCTTTATTTTCTTCTTTTACTGCAACTGTTAAATTATCTAATTCACTATTAAAATTTAATATTTCATTTTGATTTACATTTTGACTATATAAATCTAAAGTTATTGTAGGAATTGATGAATACATTTCTTCTACTTCATTTTTTGTTTTTTCCCAATCAATATTATTGTTTTTATTTGTTAACATACTTGTCTTTTGTAAAGAATATTTATTATTGTCTTGTGTTTGACTTCCACCTTCTGATTGTGATTGAGATTCTCCATTATTGCTTTGGCCTTGTTCTCCACTTTGTTGTTTATCTTGCGTACCTTCTCCACTAGATCCTCCTGAATTACTATTATCACTTTTATCACTTGATTTATTAGAATCAGAGGTACTTTCATCTTCTATTTTAGTTGTAGTAATTTTATAATTTTCATATTGTACATTATTCATAGAATTTAATAAACTTACTAATTTATTTTCCAAATATTTAACTTCAGATAAAGCCTTTTCTTTTTCATTATCTTTATTAGAACATCCTGTTAATGTAAATACTAATAAAATTAAAAATAATATAAAGAAAAGTGTTTTTATTTTTTTCATATTACCACCTTACTTTATATTATTTACTTTTTTTTACTTATTATTCTAATTTATTATATTATACGTATTTTTAAAATTTAAATTTGAAATATATGTCAGTATATTAATTTTATTTTTTTTCATAATAATAACAAGAGGAGATTTTTTATTGTGATAGCATCTGTTAATTTTTATAGTAATATAAAAGGTGAAATTAATAAATTTTTAAGTAAATATTATGAAACAGATTTAGATATTAGAAATAGTTTAAAATGGGAAAAAGAATATAAAAATCCTATTGAAATTGCTGAAATCGTTGGTACTTTCATAGACAATAATGATAAGTATAAAATTAATATGTGGATTAGTTTAGATAATGGTGTCTTTATAAATGTTACTAACGATAATGCTAATGATATTATAAAATATTTATATGAAAGATTTCCTTATTAAAACACCTCTATAAGTTTTAGAGGTGTTTTAATTAATTTTCATCTTCATCTGAACTTTCATTATTTTCAATAACTTCTACTTCTTTTGCAGGTTCTTCATCATCTTGTTTTTCTCCACATTCTGGACAAAATTTAGCATCTTTTTCTATTTTAGAACTACAATTTTTACATTGTCTTAAATCTTTTAATTCTAAACATTCTTTTAAATATGTTTCTATTTCTGCAGATAAGACATCAATTTTTGTACATTCTTCTTCTAAGTCTTTTTTAATATCAATATTTTCTTCTCTTACATGTTTTTCATAAACTTTTTTACCTATTTCTTTATATATATCTTCAATATTTGATTTATTTTCATTCATTTTCATTTTTAATTTTGCCTCTTTAGCAATTTTACTTGTTTTTTCGGCAGTTACTTTATATGTTTCACTTGCTTTTTTACCTAATTTGTCAAAAAAATCCATTTTTATATACCTCCTATTTTATATATTATTTATATATTTAATATATTTTATTCAAATTTTTTATCTCTAGTCATTAATATATCTATTCCTTTTTTAGGATCTAATCCATTATATAAAGTATCATATACTGCATTTATAATTGGAACATCTACATTAAATTTATCAGCTAGCTCTTTTGCAACTTCGATATTATCAATGCTTTCTATTGTCATGCCAACTTCTTGTTTAGTTTCTTCTAATGTTTTACCTTGACCTATTAATTTTCCTGCTTTTCTATTTCTACTATGTTCACTTAAGCAAGTTACAACTAAATCTCCAAGTCCACTTAAACCATAAAAAGTATTTTTATCTCCACCAAGTTCTACTCCTAGTCTAGATATCTCAGTTAATCCTCTTGTGATTAATGCTGCAAATGCATTATCTCCTAATCCAATTCCTGCTGCAACACCTGCACAAAAAGCTATAATATTTTTTAAAGCTCCACCAAGTTCTACTCCTTTAACATCTTTAGATGTATATATTCTCATTTTTGTACTCATAAAAGTATCTTGTATTAAGCTTAAAACATCATCATGTTTTGATGCTACAACTAGTACTGTTTGAATTAATATAGAAACTTCTTCTGCATGGCTTGGTCCTGATAAAACACCTATTTTAGCATTTGGTATTTCTTCAGATATTACTTCATCTAATGTTTTTAATGTATCTTTTTCAAAACCTTTTGAACATATTATTATTGGTTGATTAGTAACATATTTTTTATATTCTCTTACAATATTTCTTGTGAATTTTGATGGTGTAACATGTAATATAAAATCTGTTCCATCAATTGCTTCTTTATAATCTGTTGTACAAACTACATTTTCTGGTATTTTTACATTTGGTAAGAATTTACACTTTTTTTCATTATTAATTAAATCTGCTTCTTCTTGCATAAATGACCATATTTTTACGTTATTTCCTAAGCTTGCTAAGTAAATAGCTAATGCCACTCCCCAGCTACCGCTTCCTATTATTGCAACATTTTTCATTTTTATTTCTCCTTATTTTGTATTTTTAAAACTAATTTTATTTTCAGTTCCGTTTAAAATTCTTTGAATATTACTTCTATGATTAAACGCAACTAATAAAGCTAAAATTATACTATAGATAAAATATCCGCTTCCTTCTGTTACTATAAAATTCTCACTAATAAATAAAGTTAACACTGGAAATAATATTGCAGCTCCCATAGATCCCATTGAAACCATTTTTGTAAGTATTATTAATATTAATGCAAATATTAAACAAATTAGACCTATTTTCCAGTTTGTCATAAGTAAAACTCCAAGTGAAGTTGCTACACCTTTTCCTCCTTTAAATCCAAAAAATATTGGAAAAGTATGACCTATAACTACTAAAATTCCAGCAATTTGAACAAGTAATGCTTTATCTGTATCTTTTACAATATTTCCTACAATAATTGCAAAACTTATTGCAACAACACCTTTTAAAATATCACAAATAAGTGTTATAGCAGCAGCTTTTTTACCTACAGATCTTAACATATTAGTTGTCCCTGCATTTCCACTTCCCTTTTCTCTTACATCAAATCCTGCCATTTTTTTACTTAATATTACTGAAAAATTTATACTTCCTATTAAATATGCAATTAATCCTACTATAATATATGTAGCCATAATAATTCATCTCCTATTCTTCATTTTTTTCTTTCTTTTCTCTTGAAATTATCCTAACAGGTGTTCCTTCTAATCCAAATTCTTTTCTTATTTGATTTGTTAAATATCTTTGATAAGAAAAATGGAATAATTCTTTATTATTTACAAATATAACAAATGTTGGTGGTTTGGTAGATGCTTGAGTTGCATATAATATTTTAAGTCTCTTACCTTTATCTGTTGGAGGTTGTACAATTGCTATTGCTTCATTAATAACATCATTTAATGTAGCAGTAGATACTCTCATAGAATTTTGTCTATTAACTTCATTTATCATTTCAAATAGTTTATTTACTCTTTGTCCAGTTTTAGCAGATATAAATATTATTGGTGCATATGTTAAATATGATAATTTTTCATATATCTCTTTTTTATACTTTTCTAATGTTCCTGTTTCTTTTTCATATTCATCCCATTTGTTTACTACAATAATAATCCCTTTACCTGCTTCATGAGCCTCACCTGCAATTTTTGCATCTTGATCTGTTACACCTTCTAATGCATCTATCATTATTAAACACACATCTGCTCTTTCTATTGCTAAAAGTGTCCTCATAATACTAAACTTTTCTATTGATTCTTTTATTTTACTTTTTCTTCTTAGACCTGCTGTATCTATAAATACATATTTCCCACATTCATTTTCAAATTCAGAATCGATTGCATCTCTTGTTGTTCCCGCAATATCACTTACTATATTACGATTTTCTCCTAATATTTTATTAATTAAAGAAGATTTACCTACATTTGGTTTTCCTATTACTGCAACTTTTATTTCTTCTCCATTTACTTCTAAATTTTCTGTCTTTGGAAAATATTCATATATAGCATCTAAAACATCTCCAATTCCTTTTGCATTAGCTGCAGATATTGCATATGGATCTCCTAATCCTAAATTATAAAATTCATATATTTCATCTGGATTTTTTCCAAAATTATCTGCTTTATTACAAACTAAAACAATTGGTTTTTTAGATTTTTTTAACATAATTGCAATTTCTCTATCTGCTGCTGTAACACCTTGTTTTATATCTGTTAAAAATATAATTACATCTGCTATTTCAATTGCAATATTGGCTTGTTCTCTCATTTGAGATAATATTACATCATCAGATTCAGGTTCTATTCCTCCTGTATCTATTATTGTAAAATCTACACCTCTCCAATTAGTTTGTGCATATATTCTATCTCTAGTAACACCTGGCGTATCTTCTACTATTGATATTTTACTTCCTGCAATATAATTAAAGAAAGTTGATTTACCTACATTTGGCTTTCCTATTATTGCAACTATTGGCTTTGACATTTTCTCACCTCTTTTAATTATATGAATTATATCATACTTTAAACAGATATAACAACAAAAACAAAAAAATATATAAATTTATAATTTATTTGATAAAATAAAATACAGGATTTTTAAACCTGTATTTTATTAATTATATCCAACTTTTTTTCTTATTTTATCTATTCTTTTATTTATATTTTCTATATCAATTCCATTAACTTTTTCTGTATCAGATAAATTGTATTTTTGTTTCATTTTTATAATTCTATTAACACTTCTATTTATTCTAGATTCTTTGATTTTTCCAGCTTTTACTAAATCAATTATATTATTTATCGCATCTGTTTCTTCTTTTTGATTATATCTAAAAATTATAATATCATTTCCTGCTTCAAAAGCCTTCCTTGTAGAAATTTTAGTTCCATATAAAAATTTTACTGCTTTCATTTTTAAATCATCTGTTATTACTAAATTATTATATTTGTATTTTTTTCTTAAATATTTCACAAATTTTCTAGAAAGAGAAGCGGGATATGCTCCTGTTAGATTTTTTATTTTTAAATGACTTATCATTATTGCATCTGCACCTTCTGAAATTGCATATTCAAATGGTTTCATATCTTCATCTTCTAGTAATTTTATATCTTTAATTACAGGCAAAGTATAATGTGTATCTTTTTTAGTAGCACCATGACCAGGAAAATGTTTTATAACTGATATAATTTTATTCTTCTGTATTTCTTTCATTGTAGGTATTCCATATCTGCAAACATCTTCTTTATTTTCTCCAAAACATCTATCTCCTATTGCATGTTTACTATCAAATCTTTTTATATCTAAAACAGGAGCAAAATTTATATTAAATCCTGTTTCTTTTAAGATTTCTCCTGTAATATCTGCTGATTCTTTTACTAATTCTATATCTTTAGTATTAGCAATAACATTTGCAGGTGGTAAATTTTTTATTTCACTTGGCATTCTGTTTACTCTTCCACCCTCTTGGTCAATAGCAATAAATAGTGGTAATTTATTTTTATTATTTAAAGCTTTTATATCTTCAATTAGTTTTAGTAAATCTTTATATGTATTAAAATTCTTTCTATATAAAATAATTCCACCTATTTTATAATTTGATATTAAATTCTTTAATCTGTCTGTTATATAATTACTGTCCATACCTACAATTATCATTTGACCTATTTTTTCTTCTAATGTTAAGTTTCTAATATCCATATTTTATCTCCTGTATAATTATTTACTAAATTTAAAAAGTTAATTATGTTTTCTTTGTAATTATATCAATTAATTTTTTTACTTACAATGCTTTTACTATATTTTTAGATAAATAAAATATAACTGGAAAATTTGTATTTTATGTGATATTATAAATATATTAAATTATAAAGGAGATAAATATGGCATTTGACGGAATTGTAGCAAAATCAATTGTAAATGAACTTAAAATTTTAGAAGATTGTAAAATAGATAAAATATATGAACCTAATAAAAATACTATAGTTATTGGTTTATATGGAAATAAGACTAATTATGCATTAAATATATGTATAGATTCTAGTAATTATAGAATTAATCTTACTACTCATAATAAAATAAATCCTAATATAGCTCCAAATTTTTGTATGTTACTTAGAAAACATTTAATCGGAAGTTATCTAAAAAATATAGAAATGAAAGGTTTAGAGCGTGTCATTATCATAAATTTAGAAGTATTAAATGAATTTAATGAAATAATAAATAAAAAATTAGTTATAGAACTTATGGGAAAACATAGTAATATTATTTTATTAGATGAAAATGAAACTATAATAGATAGCATAAAACATAGTAGTATATCTTCTTCATATAGAGATATTTTACCTAATAAAAAATATGAACTTCCAAAATCAGATAAATTAGATTTTTTATCTATATCCTCTTTTTATGAGTTTTATAATATTATAAAATCTGATTTACAAGAAAAAACATTAGATAAAATTATATCAGATAAATTTAATGGAATTAGTACTTCTTTTATTAATTTTCATATTAATAATTTGAATATAAATTCTGGAAATACCCAAGACTTAAAAAAGATTTTTAACTATATAACAGAAATAATAAATACTGATAATTTAAGATTAATTGCTTTAAAAGATAATAACAATATAATAAAAGATTATGTTTTAGATTTATCTAAAGAAACTAAGGATACTCTAAGTTTAAATTTCTTTTTAGATGATTATTATTTTTCAAAAGAAAATGATGAAGATTTTAAAAGTTATCGAAACAGCATATTAAAACTAATACTAGATACATTAAAAAAATATAATAAAAGATTAGAAAATATATGTATTAAATTATCTGAATGTGAAAAAATGGATAAATATAAATTATATGGTGAACTTTTAACTTCTAATTTATATAAATTTAATGGACAAAATTTAAATTCAGTTTCTATTGAAAATTATTATGATAATAATAATTTGATAGATATACCTTTAGATAAAAAATATACTATTAATATTAATGCTAAAAATTATTTTAAAAAATATAATAAACTTAAAAATGCTTTAGAAATTGTATCTAAGCAAAAACAAGAAACTTTATCTGACTTAAATTATTTAGAAAGCATTGTATACGAATTAGAAAATAGTTCTTCTATAGAAGATGTTCAAGATATTTTTGAAGAAATATCTGAAAACGATTTATTTAAAAAGGATTTATCAAAAAAGCAAAAAAATAAATCAAAAAAGCAAAAATCTAAAGTTACATCTTTTAACCCTATTGTTTATGAAGTCGAAGGTTTTAAAGTATATGTTGGAAGAAATAATAAAGAAAATGATATGTTAACTCTTAAATTTGCTGATAAAAATGATATCTGGTTTCATACAAAAGATATACATGGAAGTCATGTTATTTTAAAAATTAATAATATAAAAGATAATATACCTGATTCTATATTATATAAATGTGCACAAATTGCTGCACATCATAGTAAAGGAAAAGACTCATATAATGTTCCTGTTGATTATTGTAAAGTACAATATGTTAAAAAACCAAATAAAGCAAAACCTGGTATGGTTATTTATTCAACTAATAAAACATTATATGTTAATTCATAAAAACAAAAGGATTGGAAATTTATTTACCAATCCTTTTTTGTTTTTATATAAACATTAATACTATAACAACACCCATTAAAATTTCAAATCGTGTTAGATGAATATCAAATAGTTCTTCATTTTTTGCATCTTGTTTTTCATCTACTAAAGATATTTCATATCTTTTTGCATCTTGTAATTTAAAATATGTTTCAAATGAATTATTATTTATAGCTACATCTTTCATTTCTATATATTTTGTTCCAAGCAATACATCTCTTGGAGAATATAAATCTATTTTTATATATTTTTGATATAAATCCCTTGTCATTTCTGTATTTAATTTTCCTGATATTCTTCCATTTACTAAAGTTGCTTCAGCTGTAATAATATCAAGTTGCTCAATATTGTTTTTTCCATCTATTTTTTTATATGTAGAATTTATTCCTACATTTATTAAGAAACTTGAAAAAACAAAAAATATAACTACCATAATTGTATACATCAAAAATTTTTTTAAAGTTGCATGATTTACATCTCTATATATTTCAAATGGTTTTTCTTTTTTCATAATATTTCTCCATTTCTTACTAATCTATCATTATTATACCAAAGACTTATATAAATTTCAACTTTTTTAAATTTCTACTTCTATTTCTTTATCTAAATATACTGAATAAATATATGTTTTATATACTTTTTTATTTAATGCACTTTCTAATGCTCTTTTATATAATTCTAATTGTTTTTTATATTTATCAATAAGTTCTTTTTCTTTTAATACATAATCTGTTTTATAATCAACTAATATTATTTCATCATTTTTATCTATATAATATAAATCTATTATACCTTGAACTAATATTTTTTCTTCTAATTCTTCTTTATATATCTCTTTTGCTGGTATATTTATATAAAAAGGTTTTTCTTTATAAATCTTTTTTGCAGTTTTTAGATCTTTCCATATTTTTGACTTTGTAAAATTAAAAATTTTATTTATATCTATACTCTCTGCTTCTTTTGATGTTATTATTTCATTTATCTGTAAATTTGTAATTATTTCTTTTATATCATTTAAATTATAATCTTTACTACAATCTAATTTTTGTAAACATAGATGTACTAAAGTACCTTTTTGAGCTGAAGATATTTTTACATTTTCTTGTTTATCTAAAAATTTTGGCTTATCAATTAAATTAGTATTTTCTTTATATATCTTATTATCAATTAATTTTTCTATTTCTAATTGTTTGATTTTTGTAACAGATGTTTTACTTGGTATATTTACTGAATTTTTGTATAAATATTTATTTTCTAGTAATTTATCAATTTTATCTTTACTCTCTTTATTTGATTTATTATTTTTTTCTAAAAGTTTTAATACATCTACTTTACTTTTATTTTCTTCTACATTAAGTGTTTTTAATAACTTATTTTTTTCATAAATATTAATATTTGATATTTCTTTTAGGTTATCATCATATAAGTATACTAATTTAATCCAATCTAAATATTTTATATATTTTTTAACAACTATAGGATTTATCTTGTTTTCTTCTCTTTTATATCTTTTTATTACTTCTTGCATGCTTTCTAATTCTTTTTCATAATCTTTAGATATTCCTGTAATTATTAGTTTTTCTTTTGCTCTTGTTAATGCAACATAAAGTATTCTCATTTCTTCTGATAATGTTTCTATATATAGTTTACTTTTAATTGCAGCCTTTGATAAAGTGTCATATTCTATTTGTTTATCATAATCTATATATTTTACCCCAATTCCAATATCTTGGTGTAATAATAAACTATTATTTAAATCCATTAAGTTGAATTGTTTTCCAGTATTAGATAAGAAAACTATTGGAAATTCTAGTCCTTTACTTTTATGAATACTCATTATTCTAATTACATCTTCATTTTCGCCTATTAATTTAGCTGCGCCTAAATCTCCACTATTTGTTTTTAAGTTTTCTATAAAATTTATAAAATTAAATAATCCACTAAAACTTGAAGATTCATATTGTTTAGCTCTTTGGAATAACATTCTTAAATTTGCTTGTCTTAAATTACCATTTGGCATAAGTCCAACATAATTATAATATCCTGTATCTATATAAATTTTCCATATTAATTCATCTAATGGTAAATATTCTTTTTCTTTTTGCCATTTTTCTAAACTTGTTAAAAATACTTCAATTTTATTTTTTAATGTACTATCTACATCTAATTTTGCCTTTATTAATGTATAATAAAAATTATCATACTTATCAGATAATCTTATTTTTATTAAATCATTATCTGTAAAGCCTCCTATAATTGATCTTAATACTGTAACTAATGGAATGTCTTGAAGCGGATTATCAATTATTTTAAGTAATGACATAATTGTTTGTATTTCAATTGAATCTAAATATTCTGATGATGTGTCTGAAAATACTGGTAATTTTAAATTTGTGAGTTCTTTTTCATATATTGTTGCAGCATTTTTAGTTGATCTTAATAATATAACTATATCTCTGTATTTTATATTTCTAAATTCACCTATTTTTGTATCATACACTTTATAATTTTTATCAATTAATTGTTTTACTTTATTTGCAACAAATTTAGCTTCTAATTCAATATTTTCAATGTCAGCAATTGTCTCTTCTTTGTTTTCTTCATCATCTATATTTTCTTTTAAATCAATTATATTTATGTCTATATTAAAATCTTGATCTATTTTCTTATAATCTGCACCTAAATTTAAAAATTCTTCTTTATTATATTCTATATCTCCAAGTAAACTACTCATTATATTTTCAAATATTATATTTGTAAACTCTAATATGTTTTCTCTACTTCTAAAATTTTTAAATAATTGTATTTTTAAATTATCATTTTCTTTTTTATCTTGTTTTAATTTATAATTTAAATATTTATTTAAAAATAGTTCTGGTCTTGCTTGTCTAAATTTATATATACTTTGTTTTATATCTCCAACCATAAATATGTTATTATTTTTTGATACAGATGTTAATATATATTCTTGTACTAAATTACTATCCTGATATTCATCAATTGCTATTTCTTCGAATTTTTGTGCATACTTTTTAGCAACTTCTGTTCTTAATATTTTCCCATTATCATCTTCTTTTAATAAAATATCTAAAGCAAAATGTTCAATATCTGAAAAATCTAAAATATTTTTTTCTTTTTTTACTTGTTTAAATTTAAAATCAAATTCAAAAATTAGATTTTTAAGTTTTTCTAATATTAAATACATATCATATATATCTTGATTTGCTTCTTTAGAGTTAAATATTAATATTTTATTTAAACTTTTATTTATTTTCTTTTTTACTAAGTCCCTTATCTTTTTTGCATTTTCTTTTGCTTGTATATTGTTTTTTCTATCTATAGGCCATTTTTTGAATTCTAAATTATTTGCTAAATCATATGTTTTTTCCCATGAATTTATATTTTGTTTAATTTTATTTAATTCATTTATATCATCATCTATTATTAAATAAAATTGGCTAAGTTCCGGATATTTTGCCAAATCTTTTTTCACATTTTCTAGCACAGAAATATTATCTATTATTTCATCTTCGAATTCCTTTAATAATATTTGTCCCCATATTGTTTTTGAAAAATCTTCATTTAATTTATCTTTTATATCAAACATTTTAACTTTTTCATCAAGCCATTTTTTTGGAAAAGGATTACTTTGTATATATGTATATATTTTAAGTACTAATTCTTTTAATAAAGAGTCATCTTTATATGTAGTATATGTATTAATTAATTTTATAAAATCTTTATCTTCTGCTTCATATTTTTCTTCAAATAATTCTTCTAAAATTTCATATTTTAATATTTCTATTTCAGATGTATCTCTTATTCTAAAATTTGGTGAAACATCTATTTCAAAAAAATTATTTTTTATTACATCAATACAAAAAGAATCTATTGTACATATATTTGCTTTATTTAATAATGTAATTTGTCTTTGTAAATTTTGATTATTAGGGTTTTCATCTATTTTCTTATATATTGCTTCTAATATTCTTTCTCTCATCTCTGAAGCTGCTGCATTTGTAAAAGTAACAATTAATATTTTATCAATATCAATATTTTCATTTATTACTTTATTTATAATTCTCTCAACAAGTACAGCAGTTTTACCACTACCTGCTGCTGCTGAAACTAAAATATTAGATTTGTTTTCATATATTGCTTGTTTTTGTTCCTCGGTCCAGTTCAACTTTATTCCTCCAAAACTACTATTTTCTTACAAATTTTATCATAAAATATAGTTTATTACAATATTTATATTTTTTTAATTTTATTATTTTTATTGATATATAAGTATAATAATAGTATAATTACTTATATTAACAAAGGAGGTTTTGAAATGGACGAAAATTCACAAAATAGCATATTATCAAGAACTTTTTTTTGGATGTTTTTAGGTTTATTAGGTACAGGAATAGTTGCTTGGTACACATATGCTTCTGAACTTTATTTAAAAATATTTCTTACAAATAGTTTTGCAATAATTTTAATATTAGAACTTGTTGTTGTATTACTATTTTCATTTTTATTTAGAAAACTATCACCTACAGTAGTCGGGATATTGTATTTTTTATATGCAATGATTAATGGTGTTACATTATCTACAATATTTGTAATATATGATTTAAATTCAATAGTTCTAGTATTTGTTGTATCTGCACTTTTATTTGGAGCATTAGCATATTATGGTTATTCTACTAAAAAGAATTTAAATAATTGGGGAACTTTCTTAATTACAGGATTAATTGCAGGAATAATTATTAGTATAATAAACTTATTTATCGGTAACACAATGCTAGATATAATAATTGACTGGGCAATGTTATTTGTATTTTTTGGATTTACTGCATATGATATGAATAAAATTATTGCACTTTCTAATGATGAAAGTTTAGATAAAGAAAAAATTCATATATATTGTGCAATGCAATTATATCTTGATTTTATAAACATATTCCTAAGAATTTTAAGATTATTTGCAAAAAGAAGAGATTAATAATTAAATATAGAAAAAGACAACTAGATAATCTAGTTGTCTTTTATATTTAAATTATAAATTATATCCATGTACTTCTACTACTTTACATTTTTTTACTTTAAGAGCAGATTCAATATATGCTGATTCATTAAAATTAAATTTTGCTCCTTTTTTGTATCCTTTATAGTATCCACTGAATGATGTTCCTACTAAATTTCCTGACTTATCATAAAATGCATATGTTGCAAATACATCTGATAATTTAGAATTATTATTATTTTTTATAGTTCCTTTAACTGTATATAAATTTGCACTACTATATGTTTTTTGTGCTTTCATACTAGTAATTTTAGTTGTAAATTTAGTTAAATTATTTACATATGTATTATAATTTCCTTTTAATTGTGATTTTTTATATGATTTAACTTTTTTACTTCCTACATATTCTTTTATATAAAATTTCCATGTACCAGCATCATCTAACCAATATACTGAATCATAAGCTGTTGCTACTTTTTTCTTGTTTTTATCATAAAGATTAAATTCTATTACAACTGAATCCAAATCTGAATTTGTTTTATTATATACTTTTCCTTGTATTATATACCAATCTCCTGATTGTTTAGCTGATGAAACTTTATAAGTTAATTTTGGTGATTTTGTTACTTTTACTGTACATTTGTATTTTTTGTTTCCAACTTTTGCTGTAATTGTTGCTGTACCAGTTTTTACAGCTGTTACTTTACCATTACTACTAACTTTTGCAACTGATTTTTTAGAAGATGACCAAGTAACTTTCTTTTTAGTTCCACTTATTTTTAAATTATAAGTAGTACCTACTCCTAATGTTAAACTTTTCTTGTTTATTTTAACACTTGCTGCTTCTACTGTATAACTATCTGAAAATAATGGTGTAACAATAGGAGCAACTAATAATAATGAACAAGAAATTAATAATGCTATAAGCATTCTTTTTAATAATTTCATAAAATTTTCCTCCTTCTATTTTATGGAATAATTATACATTTTTTTGTATAACAAGTCAACATATTATCGTAAAATTTATATAAAAAATAGAAACAGGTTTCCCTGTTTCTATTTTATTTTACTTGTCTTTTTAATTGTACTATATGATGAATAAACTGTCTTTCCTCCAACCGTTTTATATGCTCTTATTTTAAAATAATATTGTTTACCTTTCTTTAAACTTTTTTTAGTATATGTAGTTGTTTTTGGACCTTTTATAGTTTTTACTAATTTATAAGTTCCGTTTTTCTTTGTAGACATGTATATTTTGTATCCAGTAGCATCTAATACTCTTTTCCATTTAAGTGTTACTTTATTTTTTCCTACTGTTGATTTTGTAAACTTAGTTGCTAAAGGTTTAGTAGTTGTATTTAAAATGCTTGAATATTCACCATAATAATTCTTACCATTTTTAACTATATATGCTATTACTTTAAATCTATATGTTTTTCCTGGTTTTAATTTTTTTATTTTATAAGAATTTTTAGCGGTTTTTGCTACACTTTGATATTTTTTAGTTGATTCATTATATTGATATATACGATATCCTTTTACACCAGAAATTTTCTTCCAATTAAGTGTTATAGAATTTTGTGTTTGTGAAGTAGCTTTTAAACCTGTTACTTTCTTAGGCTTATCTGCTAAAGTAACTTTAATAGCTTTTGAAATATACATAGGACTACCACTTAATAAATATGGTACACTAGTAGTATTTACTATATAATATTCAGCTTCATCATCTACAGTAAGATTATTTATAGTTAATTGTGTTCCTTTTATTTTATATTTGCTACTATTTTTTAATTTAGTTATAGTATTTCCTTTTTTCTTTACCCATGAAAAGTTTGAATATTCTTTATATATGCCTGAAAATGTTGCAGAAATAGTTATATTTTTAGAAATCTTACCTTTAAACTCAGATTTCGAGTATTTATAATTTTTATTATAATCTTGATTTTCTACTGATACAATTATTCCTTTTTTTATATAACCATTTGAATCCTTAGCCCAAGTAGGTAAATTTTTGAAAGTTGGTATAAGTTTATATTCCTCATATCCATAATACGTAGTATTATTCTTTGATGTATATTTTGATATATTAGCTTTAAAATAACTTCCTGAGTCTAATCTTACATATGCAGTAGTTGGTAATATTTTCTTTAATAATGCATCATCATATTTTGAATCTATAGTTACATATGAAATTAAATTTTCTCCATAAAGTATTTGATTTATATCAGAAATATCTCCTTCATATTTATCATAGAATTTAACAGTATATTTTAAATCAACAAGTTTTCCATTTGCATCTTTTAAATTCTTAACATATACTTCATAGTTTCCTTCATAATATTTTGTTGTTTTTTCTGGTTTTTTGATATGTATAATTGACGTTCCTACAGATAAATTTTCTTTTTCTTCTGTATATGTATATTGTTTATTAGTGTTTACACATTTTATTGTTACTACAACATTTTTTGCATCTTCATAAGTTAGACTTTTAAATTTATTTGCATTTAAATAAATATCCCAATCAGATTCACTTGCGAAATCTTGTTTTGGAAAATATCCAGGTGCAGGATATGCTGCAAAATCATTAGTCATATTAGAATAATTTGAGTTTGCTTGAAAAACATCTCCATAGACTACTCTTCCTAAGCCAAATTGAACTTTATATGTTGTTGGTGAAAGTAAAGCTACTCTATGTCCAGATGTGTAATCAAAATAACTCTCTCCGAAAAATGGATATACAGGTGCTCCATAACTATATGAACTTATAATATTATGATCAGCATCTACTCCTAAATCATAGAATTCTTTACTCATATCACTTGGTTTTGAATATACAGGTCTTAACCAATGTGTTAGTGCATTTCCACTTTTCATACTTAAATATTGTACTACTGTCCCTGCTTGTAAATCTTCTCTATTTGTAATTTTTTCTTTAACTTCAGGACTACCTATTAAGTATCTATAATAATTTAAGTTTCTTAAAACATTGTCTAAATATTCTTGTTTTACAACTCCTCCATCATATGGAGCTTCAAATGATTGTTCTTTACTAAATATGCTATAATTATCTTTTAAATCGATTTTTCCACTATTCCATTTACTTTTTATCTGTTTCTTAGTTTTTGTAAATGTTGATATTTTATTTCCATCTATTACTCTATTTGTAGCAAAAGCTTTATTTGGCATTATCATAAAAGCAAATAAACTTACAAAAATTAATAACATAAAATATCTCTTTTTCATATTTATTTCCCCCTTTTATTTATTGTAATTATATATTACATAATAAATAAAATCAATAATTTAATTATAATTAATATAAAAATAAGGAACACTTTTGTGTTCCTTATAAAATAAACTTATTCTTCAACATCTTCAAATTGAGAATTATATAATTCAGCATAGAATCCGCCTTTTTTTAATAGTTCTTCATGTGTTCCTTGTTCTACTATATCTCCCTCATTCATAACTAAAATAATATCTGCATTTTTTATAGTAGATAATCTATGTGCTATTATAAAGCTTGTTCTTCCTTTCATCAAATTATCCATTGCTTCTTGTATTTGTATTTCTGTTCTTGTATCAATTGAACTTGTTGCTTCATCTAAAATTAATATTTTTGGATCAGCTAAAATTACCCTTGCAATTGTAAGTAATTGTTTTTGTCCTGCTGAAATATTACTTGATTCTTCATTTATAATAGACTCATATCCATTTGGTAATGTTTTTATATAATGATGTACATGTGCCGCTTTAGCTGCTTCTATAACTTGTGTATCACTACTATCAGGATTACTATATTTGATATTATCTTTTACAGTTCCATTAAATAGCCATGTATCTTGTAAAACCATACCAAACATTTTTCTATATTCGCCTCTATCGAAATCTTTAATATTAATTTTATCTATATAGATTGCTCCTTCTTTGAGATCATAAAATCTCATTAATAATTTAACAATTGTAGTTTTTCCAGCACCAGTAGGTCCTACTATAGCAATTTTTTGACCATCTTTTATATTACATGAGAAATCTTTTATTATTGTTTTATCATCATTATATCCGAATTTAACATGACTAAATTCTATATTTCCTTTTAATCCATCTGTATTTTGTTGATTTTGGATTAAATTATTTTCTTCATTTTCTTCTAAAAATTCAAATATTCTTTCTGAAGCTGCAATCATAGATTGTAACATAGCAGATATCTGAGCTATTTGTGTAATTGGTTGAGTAAATTGTTTGTTATATTGTATAAAACTTTGAATATTTCCAACTGTTATTTTTCCTTTTATAGCTAAATATCCTCCAAGTATTGCAATTGCAACATAACCTAAATTTCCTACAAAATTCATAAGTGGATGCATTAATCCTGATAAAAATTGTGATTTCCAAGCTGATCTATATAATTCATTATTAGCTTTTTTAAATTCTTCAATTGCTTTTTGCTCTCCATTAAAAGCTTTTACTATTAGATGTCCACCATACATTTCTTCAACTTGACCATTTACATGTCCTAAATAATCTTGTTGTCTTTTAAAATATTTTTGTGACCTAGTTACAATTATTTTTACTATTAATATAGTTATTGGTAATATTATAATAGATACAATTGTCATTATAAAACTAATTGATAACATCATCCATAATATTCCAAGTAATGTACAAATAGCAGTTATAATTTGTGTAATACTTTGATTTAAATTTTGGCTTAAAGTATCTATATCATTTGTTATTATAGATAAAACTTCTCCATTTGTCTTTTTATCAAAATAATTCATAGGAAGCTTATTTATTTTAATAGCTAAATCATTACGAAGTTTATATGTTAGTTTTTGAGATACACCTGTCATAGTAAAACCTTGTATTAATGAAAATGTTGCACTTAAAATATATAATCCAAGTAATGTTATTAAAATTTCTGCAATTTTTTCAAAATTAATTCCACTTCCACCTGAAAGTTTACTTACTAATCCTGTATAAATTTCTGTGGTAGCATTTCCTAATATCTTTGGACCTATTACAGAAAAAATTGTGCTTCCAATTGCAAATATAAACACAATAAGAAGTGAAAATTTGTATTTAGATAAATAATTTTTAACTAATTTTTTAGTAGTTCCTTTTACATCTTTTGCTTTTTCTATAGGTGCGCTTACTCCTCGTCTTGGTCCAAATCCCATTTTTCTCATTCTTACTTCTGCCATTATTTATCACTCCTTTCGATGTTTAATTCTTCTTCAGAAAGTTGTGATAAAGCTATTTGTCTATATGTTTCACAATTGTTTATTAATTCATTATGTTTTCCTTTTCCTACAATTTTTCCCTCTTCTAGTACTATTATTTGATCTGCATTCAAAATTGTACTTATTCTCTGTGCAACTATTATAACTGTTTTGTTTTTAGTTTTATTAGCTAATGCTTCTCTTAATTTTGCATCTGTCTTTAAATCTAAAGCTGAAAAACTATCATCAAAAACAAATATCTCTGGGTCTTTTGCAATAGCTCTTGCAATTGATAATCTTTGTCTTTGTCCTCCTGATACGTTATTTCCCCCTTGAGATATTTCTTGATTATATTTTTCTTCTTTTGTCTCAATAAATTCAGTTGCTTGTGCTATTTCTGCTGCAAGCTTCATATTTTCATCTGACATATTTTCATCAGAATATTTTATATTTGATTCTATTGTACCTGAAAATAATATACCTTTTTGTGGTACAAATCCTATTAAATCTCTTAATTTCTTTTGAGAAACTTCTTTTATATTAACTCCATCAACAAATAATTCTCCACCAGTTACATCATAAAATCTTGGAATTAAATTTACAATTGTAGATTTACCACTACCTGTACTTCCTATTATTGCTGTAGTTTTACCAGGTTCTGCAGTAAAATTAATATCTACTAAAATTTCTGTATCTGCATCTGGATATCTAAAAGAAACATTTTTAAATTCTACTAATCCTTTTTTATTTTTATCAAATTCTTTTGGTTTTTTAGGATCTTTAATACTTTCTTTAGTATCTAATACTTCATTTATTCTATTTGCTGATACTTGAGCCCTAGGTAATGCTATAGAAATCATTGATATAAATAAAAAGCTTATTACAATTTGCATTGTATATTGTATAAATGCCATCATGTCTCCTACTTGCATTGTACCATTATCTACATTTTTTCCTCCAAACCATATTACTAAAATCATGATTGAATTCATTATAAACATCATTATAGGCATCATTATGCTCATAACACGATTTACAAATATGTTTGTTTTCATTAAGTCTTTATTAGATTTATCAAATCTTTCCTCTTCATATTTTTCTCTATTAAATGCTCTAATTACTGGAAGACCAGTTAGTATTTCTCTTGATACTTGATTTAATTTATCTATTAATTTTTGTAATACTTTAAATTTAGGCATTGCTATAGCAAATAATACTATTACTAAAAACATTATTGTTCCTACTGCTAAAGCAATTATCCATGACATAGAATTATTACTTTGTGTTAAAACTTTAAAAAATCCTCCTACACCCATTATTGGTGCATATATAACAACTCTAAACAACATTGTAATTAATTGCTGGATTTGTTGTATATCATTTGTGCTACGAGTAATTAGTGATGCAGTTGAAAATTCTCTAAACTCTTTATTTGAAAATTTTAAAACTTTTTCAAATATTTTTTCTCTTAAATCTTTTCCAAGTCTTGCTGCAACTCTAGCTGAGAGTAATATTATACATATAGCAGATGACATACTAATAAGTGCAACCCCAAGCATTTGTGACCCTGAAAATAGTATGTATCTTATTTGTAGCCAATCTGTATTTATTCCAACTTTTTCGTATTCTGATTTTACTGCAACAATTGCTGCTTGATTTAAAATACTAGAAGGCATTTTATCAATTTGTTCTGTATAAGTTTTAAGCATCTCATTTAATGTATTTTCAGGCAATTGTTTAATTATATCGATTAAACTCATTTGCTCAATTAATACTCTTTGTTCTTTAGGCATTGTTTCAAGTATTTTTGATTTTATTTCATTTGATGTTTCTTCATTTGTTATACTATATAAAATCATAAGAGGTTTTGAAATGTAATTATTTAAATCTTCTTGTGCTTTTTTATCTAATTTATTTTTTATATATAAATTTTGATTTTTTATTTCTGGATATGATTTTAAATATTTTTCATAATCATATTTAGATAAATTATCTTTTGAAATTAATGTATAATTATCTAAAATCTCATTATCTTTATCTGTAAATAAAAGTAAATTATCCATTTGTATACTTCTAATTACTTCAGGAGCAGGGTTTTCAATTCCACTCGATTGTATACCATTATTTACTATTTTTGAAGTAAAATCAGGTAATGATAAATCACAAATTGCTTGTATGCATAGAAGTAATATAATTATTATTACTGATATTAATGAATTTTTTAAGTTTTTTAGTAACTTTAACATTTTTTCTCCTTTCAGTCATTTTAAAAGACATTAGTCATATTCTATGTGACTGAATGTCTTTTGTCAATTAGTATTGTGTGAAAGTTTTGTGAATTTTAATTATTGTTCTTCATTTTTTTCGCTTTCTTTAGATTCTTCATTATCATTTGCTAAATCTTTCATGGTTAAATTTATTCTTCCTTGATCATCTATTTCATATACTTTAACAGTTACTTTATCACCAACTTTAAGTACATCTTCTACACTTTTTATTCTTTCTTTAGATATTTTTGATATATGAAGTAAACCTTCTTTATCTCCAAATCCTAAATCTACAAATGCCCCAAATGCCATTATCTTTGTAACTGTTCCATAATATATTCCACCAACTTCTACTTCTCTTACTATGTCTTCTATCATTTCTAATGCTTTTTGTGCTTGTTCTCCATCTGCTGAGTAAATAAGTACTTGTCCATCTTCTTCTATATCTATTTTTACTCCTGTTGCATCTATTATTTTGTTTATTGTTTCTCCACCTTTTCCTATTACGTCTTTAATCTTTTCTACTTTAATTTTTGTATTTACTATTCTTGGTGCATATTTAGAAATTTCTTCTCTTGGTTTTGATATTACTGGTAACATTACATCTTCTAATATATGTTTTCTTGCAATTCTTGTTCTTTCAAATGCTTCTTTTATAACTTCATATGAAAGTCCATCTACTTTTATATCAACTTGAATAGCTGTTATTCCTTTTTCAGTACCACCAACTTTAAAGTCCATGTCACCAAAGAAGTCTTCTAATCCTTGAATATCTGTAAGCATTACATAGTCATTTTCATCATCTGGATTTGTAACTAATCCTGTTGAAATACCTGCTACTGGTCTTTTAATTGGAACACCTGCTGCCATTAATGCTAAAGTACTTCCACATATACTTGCTTGTGAAGTTGATCCGTTTGAAGATAATACTTCTGATACAACTCTTATTGCATATGGAAATTCTTCTTTTGAAGGTATTACTGGAACTAAAGCTTTTTCTGCTAATGCTCCATGTCCAATTTCTCTTCTTCCAGGTCCTCTTGAAGGTCTTGCTTCTCCAACACTATAACTTGGGAAGTTATAATGATGCATATATCTTTTTGATTCTTCAGTATCAATTCCATCTAATACTTGTTCTTCACTAATCATACCTAATGTTGCAACAGATAATACTTGTGTTTGTCCTCTTGTAAATAATGCACTACCATGTGTTCTTGGTAATAAATCAATTTCACAAGATAATGGTCTTATTTCATCTAAAGCTCTTCCATCAACTCTTTTATGTTCAACAAATATCATTTCTCTAACGCATTTTTTCTCTAATTTATAAATTGCCTCACCAATATCAGCTTCATGTTCTTCTAAAGCTTCT
Source organism: uncultured Clostridia bacterium (assembly GCA_947627935.1). Lineage (GTDB taxonomy): Bacteria > Bacillota > Clostridia > TANB77 > CAG-508 > CAG-269. The sequence continues at coordinate 22,885 of CANQXY010000020.1, forward strand.
TCTCCAAATTTTTCTGTATAAGATAATTTTATTTTTTCTGTTAATTCATCTATGTTTTTATCTCTTATTTCTTTATCAACTTCTTGAACTTTTTCTTTCATTTCATCTTTAAAGTTTTCTTCTATGAATTCATATACATCATGATCAACTTCAAATGATTTATATTCAAATTTAGGTTTACCTATTTCATCTTTCATTTTAGAAATAAATTTACATATCTTTTTAATTTCTTCATGTCCTGCTTTTATAGCCTCTAACATTAAATCATCTGGAACTTCATTTGCTCCTGCTTCTATCATTGCAATCTTTTCTTCAGTTCCTGCAACTGTTAATGTTAAATCACTTACTTCTCTTTGTGCTTCTGTTGGATTTATTATTATTTGTCCATCTATTAATCCAACATTTACTGCAGCTGTTGGTCCTCCAAATGGAATATCTGATATTGAAAGTGCTGCAGAAGCTCCTATCATAGCTGCAACTTCTGGTGAATTATCTTGATCAACACATAGTACTGTTGCTACAACTACAACATCATTTCTAAAATCTTTTGGAAATAAAGGTCTTAAAGGTCTATCAATTGCTCTTGATGTTAGTATTGCTTTATCACTTGGTTTTCCTTCTCTTTTTTGGAATGATCCTGGTATTTTACCTACTGAATATAATTTTTCCTCAAAATCTACTGATAATGGGAAAAAGTCAATACCATCTTTTGGTTCTTTTGATGCAGTAACATTAACTAATACACATGTATCTCCATATCTTACTAATACACTTCCATTTGCTAATCCTGCCATTTTACCTGTTTCAAATACAAGTTTTCTACCTGCTAATTCTGTTTCATAAGTTTTAAACATTTTTATCTACTCTCCTTTAAATTAAATTTACACCTAACTTAGGAAATAAGCTTAATTTATTAGATTGTAACCTCTATAATATAAAATCATAAATTTTACATTATACAAGCTACTTCTAACTAAAAAACTTATTTCCATAAAAAGCCCGTTTTAAAGGAACGGGCTTTAATATTTTATTTTCTTAATCCAAGTTTTTCAACTATGTCTCTATATCTTTGTAAGTCTTTTCTTGATAAATAGTTTAATAAATTTCTTCTTTTACCAACCATTTTTAAAAGACCTCTTCTAGAGTGATTATCTTTTTTGTGAACTTTTAAATGTTCTGTTAATTCATTGATTCTTTCTGTTAAAAGAGCTACTTGAACTTCTGGTGAACCAGTATCTTTTTCTTCTCTTTTATATGTATCAATGATTTCTTGTTTTCTTTCCTTTGTCATAGTTTACACCTCCTATTTTTGTTTATCTCCTTATACTGAGCATAAGCTATAGGTGTTTAGCAAATGCTAAGATTAAGGTATGCTTTTGTTAATAGCAATATTATAATATATAATTTTAAAAAATGCAATAAAATTTAGTAAAATTTAATATTTTATTTAATTTCAATTAAATTATACCTTCAATACAGTTATCATAAATAAATTTTTTTAAACTTTCCATATTATTTGTTTCATAATATTCTGTTAATTTTTCTCCAAAAGCATCATCACATTCTATAGGAATACTTATAACTCCTTTACCATTTTCAATCATGATTTTGTTAGCAAATAACATAGCAGTTCTTTTATTTCCATCTGAGAAAAATTGTGTTCTCATTAAATAACACATAATAGTAACAGCTCTATCTGTAATACATTCTATTTTATTATATTCTTGTAATTGTCTTTCAACTACCTCTTCATTTGGTATATCAGGTTTCCAATTTGTTCCACCAATTCTAACTTCATACAATCTAATTTGACCAGCTCTATCAACTAAATTACTACCAACTAAACTATTAATTGACTTTAATAAATTTAAGTCATTTTGTGAATCAATTGAACTTAAAACAAATAGCCAAGCATGTTTTAAATTATTAATAGTTTGTATTTCATCTAATCTTAAACGTGCAACATTTCCACCATCATATAACTTTTGTGTTTCAGGATATGTAACATCTATACCTTCTATATGTGAACTTCTCCAAATACTATCAACAATATTTCTTTTTGCTAAAAAAATATTTCTCTCTTTTGTCATGTTAAATTTATCTTTCATTTTAATATCTTCCTCTCATAATTTATATAATATAGTATAACATAAATTTTTTTTTAATTCTACTATTATATAAAACAAACTAAAAATAAAAGCAACATTATATGAAGTTGTCAATTAAAAGTAGACAATAAAAAAGCAACTTACTTAAATCCCAGTTCAGTT